>NZ_JACBXB010000175.1 GCF_013870575.1 Pseudonocardia pini | reverse complement strand
CGGCGACGGTGCGGCCAGCGGCTCCTGGACCATGGGCCGGACCCCCGCCAGGGCCGGCATCAGCCCGTTCGGTCCGCTCCCGCGATCACGACGTCGGTCATGCGTCCTCCTCGGACGGCTCGGGGAGTCCGGACGAGAGCCGGTCGAGGGCCTCGACCAGCAGGGGGCCCATCGGGACCGGCGGATCGGCGCGCAGCCAGTGCTCCGTCGCCGCCCCGACCGCCGCCCCGACGGCGGCGGCCACCAGCTTCGGGTACAGGTCGCGCTCGGGATCGGTGCCGGTCCGGTCCGCGACGGCCGCGGCGAGCGTCTCCGCGGCGGTTGCGGCGGTCTTCTGCATCGCGCCGTGGAGGCCGGGCTCGGTCACCATCGCCCGCACCCCGGCGACCCACACGGGATCGGGTGCGGAGTCCGCGGCACCGAGCCCGAAGCGTGTCTCGACGGCCCGGCGGAGCGCCTCCCACAGCGGTTCGCCCGCGGGCCTGCGCCGCAGCTCGTCGGCGATCTGCAGGCTGCGCTCGAGGTGCCGGTCGGCGACGGCGTCGGCCAGGGTGGCGAAGTAGTTGCGGAAGGTGCGTTCGGAGACCCCGGCCTCCTCGGCGACGTCCTCGACCCGGACCCCGGCGATCCCGCGCTCGACGACGAGGCGGATCGCCGCCCAGCTCAGCGCCCTGCGGGTCTCGAGTTTCTTGCGTTCCCGGAGGCCGACCACGGCTCCACGCTACGAAGATTCTGCCGGATCGGCAAAAATGCGGCTGAGGAAACTTCAGAGCAGTGCTCTTGACTGGTCGGGGGCGGCGGAGGTTCACTGTTCTCAAGCGAGAGCACTGCTCACAAAGGAGTTCACGATGACCACGCGCTACCTGGTCCCGCAGGCCGTCGACGCCCGCTTCAACCGCATGGTCGCCGCCCTCGCCCGGCGCGGCGTCAGCCTGATGGGCAGCCGGGTCCTGGCCGTGCGCGGCCGGAAGTCGGGGGAGTGGCGGACCACGCCGGTGAACCTGATGACGGTCGACGGCGTGCGCTACCTCGTCGCGCCGCGCGGGCACACCCAGTGGGTCCGCAACATCCGGGCGGCGGGTGGGGGTGAGCTGCGGCTGGGGCGGCGGGTCGAGCCGATCACCGTGACCGAGCTGGCCGACGCCGACAAGCCGCCCGTGCTGCGCTACTACCTGCGGAAGTGGGCGTGGGAGGTCGGCCGCTTCTTCGAGGGTCTCGGCAAGGACGCGACCGACGAGGAGCTGCTCGAGGTGGCACCGGGCTTCCCCGTGTTCCGCATCGGCTGAGCACTGCGGCGCCTGGAAGCTGTCCGGTGCCGGTGGGGGCTCCCCAGTCCACCGGCACCGGTGTCCAGTCCAACGCGGCGAGGGCCCAGGAGTTTCGGTCCGACCCCCACAAGTCCCACCAGTCACGCCGAACGTGGGAGATCACGCGCTGATCGGTCATTCGTCGCGGTGCGGCGGTCGCCGTCGCCCCGACCCCCGACGGCCGCGCGGCACCGACCGCAGAGCGCCCGACGCCGCCAACCGGACAACCGGGAGGCAACCGGCCACGAGCCCGGCGGGGGTCGCGGTCGGGCTGGCGCGGCGAGCAGCAGGGTGTACGGCCGCACCCTGGATGCCTGACCCGTTGTGCACGTTTCGTGCTCTCAGCGCGGCAAGATCGCTGGTTGCGTGCGGGGAGTGCTGTCACGGCCGCGCTGAGAGCACGAAACGTGCAGCCGGCCCGCCGGCCCACGCCATGATCGGCGTTACCGTGCTGTCAGCGCTGTGGTCGCGACGCTGAGTGCACCTAGATCGCGATCATGCAGCGCTGAGAGCACGAAACGTGCGATCTTGTACCGCCCCAATCCCCCAGAAAACACGAACGGGCACCCCCTAGGGAGTGCCCGTTCGTCACGCGGATCCGCAGCTCAGGCGATCTGGCGGTCCGTGGGGTTGATCGGGCGGGGGAGGACCTCCCGGCCGGTCAGGAAGTGGTCCACACCCGAGGCCGCGGAACGGCCCTCGGCGATCGCCCACACGATCAGCGACTGCCCGCGGCCCGCGTCGCCCGCGACGAACACGCCCTCGACGCTGGACATGTAGGAGTCGTCCCGCGAGACGTTGCCGCGCTCGTCGAGCTCCACGCCCAGCTCGTCGAGCAGGCTGCCCTTCTCCGGCCCGACGAAGCCCATCGCCAGCAGGACCAGGTCCGCCGGGATCTCCTTCTCGGTGCCCTCGATGGCCTCGAAGCCCTTGTCGCCGCGCTTGACCTCGACGAGCCGCAGCGCCTTGACCTTGCCGGTGCCGTCGTCGACGAACTCGGTGGTGTTCACCGAGAACAGCCGCTCGCCGCCCTCCTCGTGCGCCGAGGAGACCCGGTAGACCATCGGGTACGTCGGCCAGGGCATGCCCTCGGTGCGGTGCTCCGGGGGCGTGGGCATGATCTCGAGCTGGGTGACCGACGCCGCGCCCTGCCGGTGCGACGTGCCGAGGCAGTCCGCGCCGGTGTCGCCGCCGCCGATGATCACCACGTGCTTGCCGGCGGCGGTGATCTGCGGCTCGTCGAGGTCGCCCTGCTGCACCCGGTTCGCCCAGGGCAGGAACTCCATGGCCTGGTAGATGCCCTCGAGCTCGCGGCCCGTGGCGGGCAGGTCCCGCCCGATGGTGGAGCCGATCGACAGCACGACGGCGTCGAACTCCTCGCGCAGCTGCGCGACGGTGACGTCCTCGCCGACGTCGACCGAGGCGCGGAAGTGCGTGCCCTCGGCCTGCATCTGCTCGAGCCGCCGGTCGAGCCGCGCCTTCTCCATCTTGAACTCGGGGATGCCGTAGCGGAGCAGCCCGCCGATCCGGTCCGCCCGCTCGAACACGACGACGTCGTGCCCGGCGCGGGTGAGCTGCTGTGCGGCGGCGAGGCCCGCCGGTCCGGAGCCGACGACCGCGACCTTCTTGCCGGTCTTGGTCACGGCGACGACCGGGGTGACCCAGCCCTCCTCCCAGGCCCGGTCGATGATCTCGACCTCGACCTGCTTGATGGTGACGGCGTCGTTGTTGATCGCCAGCACGCACGCCGCCTCGCACGGGGCGGGGCACAGCGTCCCGGTGAACTCCGGGAAGTTGTTGGTGGCGTGCAGCCGCTCGATCGCCTCGCGCCAGTCGTGGCGGTAGACGAGGTCGTTCCACTCCGGGATGAGGTTGCCCAGCGGACAGCCCTGGTGACAGAACGGGATGCCGCAGTTCATGCAGCGCCCGGCCTGCTTCTCCAGGTGGTCGTGCGGGAACTCCTCGTAGACCTCGCGCCAGTCCATCAGGCGCAGGTCGACCGGACGGCGCGTGGGCGTCTCGCGCTCGGTGGTCAGAAAGCCCTTCGGGTCACCCATGTGCGGCCTCCATGATCGCCGCATCGACGTCGCGGCCATCCTTCTCGGCCTGCTCGCGGGCCTGCAGCACGCGCTTGAAGTCCTTCGGCATGATCTTGCCGAAGCGCTCCACCGCGACGTCCCAGTCGGCGAGCAGGGCGCGGGCGACCGGGGAGTCGGTCTCCGCGTGGTGGGACTCGACGGCGCCGCGCAGGAACTCGCGGTCGGCGTCGTCGAGCGGGTCGATGTCGACCATCTCGGGGTTGACGCGCTTGTCCAGCACGCCGTCCTCGAGGTCGAGCACGTAGGCGCTGCCGCCGGACATGCCCGCCGCGAAGTTGCGGCCGATCTTGCCCAGCACGACCACCTTGCCACCGGTCATGTACTCGCAGCCGTGGTCGCCCACGCCCTCGACGACGGCCACCGCACCGGAGTTCCGGACACAGAACCGCTCGCCGACGATGCCGCGGATGTACATCTCGCCCGCCGTGGCCCCGTAGAGGATCACGTTGCCCGCGATGATGTTCTCCTCGGCCGCGAAGGTGGCCGACGGGTCCGGGCGCAGGACCAGCCGCCCGCCGCAGAGACCCTTGCCGAAGAAGTCGTTCGTGTCGCCGACCATCCGCAGCGTGATGCCCCGCGGCACGAACGCGCCCAGCGACTGCCCGGCCGAACCGGTCAGCGTGACGTCGATCGTGTCGTCCGGCAGGCCCTCGGCACCCCACTGCTTGGTCAGCTCGTAGCCGAGCATGGTGCCGACGGTCCGGTTGACGTTGCGCACCGGCAGGTCCAGCCGGACCTTGTCGCCGTTGCGCAACGCGCCCTCGGCGAGCTGGATCATGGTGTTGTCCAGCGCCTTCTCCAGGCCGTGGTCCTGCGCGCGGGTGCGGTGCCGGGAGGCGCCCTCGGGCAGCTCCGGCGCGTGGAAGATCGGGCGTAGGTCCAGGCCCTGGGTCTTCCAGTGGTGCACCGCGGTGTCGGTGTCGAGCATCTCGGCGTGCCCGACGGCCTCCTCGATGGAGCGGAAGCCGAGCTGCGCCAGGTACTCGCGCACCTCCTCGGCGATGAACCGCATGAAGTTGACGACGTACTCGGGCCGCCCGTCGAACTTCTCGCGCAGCACCGGGTTCTGCGTGGCCACCCCGACCGGGCAGGTGTCCAGGTGGCAGACGCGCATCATGATGCAGCCGCTCACCACCAGCGGAGCCGTGGCGAACCCGAACTCCTCGGCGCCGAGCAGGGCGGCGATGACGACGTCGCGCCCCGTCTTGAGCTGCCCGTCCGCCTGCACGACGATCCGGTCGCGCAGGTTGTTGGCCAGCAGCGTCTGCTGGGTCTCGGCCAGGCCGAGCTCCCACGGACCGCCCGCGTGCTTGATCGACGACAACGGCGACGCGCCCGTCCCGCCGTCGTGCCCGGAGATGAGCACGACGTCGGAGTAGGCCTTCGCCACGCCCGCCGCGACCGTCCCGACGCCGACCTGGCTGACCAGCTTCACGTGGATGCGGGCCTTGGGGTTGGCGTTCTTCAGGTCGTGGATGAGCTGCTTGATGTCCTCGATCGAGTAGATGTCGTGGTGCGGCGGCGGCGAGATCAGCCCGACGCCCGGCGTGGAGTGCCGGGTCGAGGCGATCCACGGGTAGACCTTGCCGCCGGGCAGCTGGCCGCCTTCGCCGGGCTTGGCGCCCTGCGCGATCTTGATCTGGATGTCGTCGGCGTTCACGAGGTACTCGCTCGTAACGCCGAAGCGGCCGGACGCGACCTGCTTGACCGCGCTGCGCCGGGAGTCGCCGTTGGGCAGCGGGAGGAAGCGCTCCGCGTCCTCGCCGCCCTCGCCGGTGTTGGAACGCCCGCCGAGCCGGTTCATCGCGATGGCCAGGGTCTCGTGCATCTCCTGGCTGATCGAGCCGTAGGAGATGGCGCCCGTGCCGAAGCGCTTGACGATGGCCTCGACCGGCTCGACCTCGTCGATCGGGACGGGCTCGCGCACGCCCTCCTTGAAGCTGAACAGCCCGCGCAGCGTCATCAGCTTCTTGGCCTGGTCGTCCACCGCGGACGTGTACTGCTTGAAGATGTCGTACTTGCCCGAGCGCGTGGAGTGCTGGAGCTTGAAGACGGTCTGCGGGTTGAACAGGTGCAGCTCGCCCTCGCGCCGCCACTGGTACTCGCCGCCGACGACGAGCGCGCGGTGGCTGGCCCGGGTGCCGTCGGCGGGGAAGGCGCGCTGGTGGTGCTTGAGCGCCTCGCCCGCGAGCACGTCGAACCCGACGCCCTCGATCCGGGACGTGGTGCCCGCGAAGCAGGTCTCGATGACCTCCTTCGACAGCCCGACGGCCTCGAAGATCTGCGCGCCCGTGTAGGAGGCGACGGTCGAGATGCCCATCTTGGACATCGTCTTCCGCACGCCCTTGCCCAGCGCCTTGACCAGGTTCTTGGCCGCGGTCTTGGCGTCCACGCCGGGGATGTCCCCGCGCTCGGCCAGGTCCTCGACCGTGGCCATGGCCAGGTACGGGTTCACCGCGGAGGCGCCGAAGCCGATCAGCAGCGCGATGTGGTGCACCTCGCGCGCGTCCCCGGACTCGACGATCAGGCCGACCCGCGTGCGGGTCCGCTCGCGCACCAGGTGGTGGTGCACCGCGCCGGTGAGCAGCAGCGACGGGATCGGCGCGTGCTCGGCGTCGATGCCGCGGCTGGACAGCACGATCAGCCGGGCGCCGTTCTGGATCGCCTCGGAGACCTCGCCGCGGATCTCCTGGAGCCGCCGCAGCAGGCCGTCGCCGCCGTCGGCCGCCCGGAAGACGCCCTTGACGGTGTAGCTCGCGAAGCCGGGCATGTCGCCGTCGTCGTTGACGTGGACGATCTTGGCCAGGTCGTCGTTCGCCAGCACGGGGAAGGGCAGCACGATGCGCCGACAGTTCGCCGGGCCCGCCTCGAGCAGGTTCTCCTCCGGGCCGAGCAGCGAGCGCAGCGAGGTGACGAGCTCCTCGCGGATCGCGTCCAGCGGCGGGTTCGTGATCTGCGCGAACAGCTGGATGAAGTAGTCGTAGATCTGCCGCGGCTTCTCGGAGATGAAGGCCAGCGGCGCGTCGTTGCCCATCGAGCCGATCGGCTCGGCGCCCGCCGAGGCCATCGGCTTGAGCAGGAGGTTCAGCTCCTCCTCGGTGTAGCCGAAGGTCTGCTGGCGCAGCGTGAGCTCCACGTGCGAGGGGGTCTCGCGCTGCCGGTCCGGGAGGTCCTCCAGCGCGATCCGGCCCGCGTGCAGCCACTCCTCGTAGGGCAGCGCCTCGGCCAGCTCGGCCTTGATCTCCTCGTCCGCGACCAGCTTCCCGGCCTCGGTGTCGACGAGGAACATGCGGCCCGGCTCGAGCCTGCCCTTGCGCACGATCCGGTCCGGCGCGACGTCGAGCACGCCGACCTCGGAGGCCAGCACGACGACGCCCTCGTCCGTGACCCAGTACCGCGCGGGCCGCAGGCCGTTGCGGTCCAGGACCGCGCCGATCCGGGTGCCGTCGGTGAACGCGACGAGCGCCGGGCCGTCCCACGGCTCCATCAGGTTGGAGTGGAACTCGTAGAAGGCACGCCGCTTGGCGTCCATCTCGGCGTGGTTCTCCCACGCCTCGGGGATCATCATCAGCACGGCGTGCGGCAGCGACCGACCGGACAGGTGCAGCAGCTCCAGCACCTCGTCGAAGGTCGCGGAGTCCGAGGCGTCCGGCGTGACGATCGGCACCAGCCGGTCCAGGTTGCCGGGCAGCTTCGACGACGCCAGCAGCGCCTCGCGGGCCTTCATCCAGTTGCGGTTGCCGCGCAGCGTGTTGATCTCACCGTTGTGCGCGACGTACCGGTACGGGTGCGCCAGCGGCCACGCCGGGAAGGTGTTCGTGGAGAACCGCGAGTGCACCACCGCCAGGGCGCTCGTGACCCGCTGGTCGGAGAGGTCCGGGTAGAAGGCCTCGACCTGCGGCTCCGCGAGCATGCCCTTGTAGACGATCGTCCGCGGGGACAGGCTGGGGAAGTAGACGCCGGTCTCGTGCTCCACGCGCTTGCGCAGGCAGAAGGTGCGCCGCTCCAGCTCGATGCCGGTGGGCGGCGGCTTCACGATGCCGGTCTCGATGCCGGCCACGAAGATCTGCCGGAAGCCGGGCATGGCCGCGAGCGCGGTGGGCCCGAGGTCGGCCTTCACCGGGTCGGTGGGCAGCTCGCGCCAGCCGAGCACGCGGAGGTTCTCCTCCGCGGCCAGCTCGTTGATCCGCGCGACGGCCTGCTCCGCGGCGGCCTCGTCCCGGGGGAGGAACGCGATGCCGGTGGCGTAGGCGCCCGCCTCGGGCAGGTCGAAGTCGACCACCTCGCGGTAGAAGGCATCGGGGACCTGGATCAGGATGCCCGCGCCGTCACCGGTGTTCTCCTCCGCGCCGCGGGCCCCGCGGTGCTCGAGGCGAAGCAGCGCGGTGAGCGCCTTCTCGACGATCGAGTGGTCGCGGCGACCCTGCAGGTCGGCGACCATCGCGACGCCACAGGCGTCGTGCTCGTGGTCGGGCGAGTAGAGCCCGCCGACCGTCGATGCCTGGCCGGGGCGGTTGCTCGTCGCAGCCAACAGCTCCTCCTGTCGTCTCGGTGCACCCCGACTTCGCATCGGGACGACGTGGACCGCGGTGGTTTCCACGGTGGTTCCACAAGGGGGTCCAGAATACAGCGATGCTCCGACGGAACGCCTGGGCTGGTCCGTTCGGGTGCATCCCGTCCGGATCGCGCCTGTCGTCTCCTGCTGGTGGTTCGGACGCACGGTTCTCGACCGGAATCCCCACGCTGGGGCCCGGCCGGGCGGCTTGCACTGTGTTGCTCACGGGGCGGGCAGCACGCTGCGTCGGGTACACACTCGCCGCGGAAAGAGTCGCACGCGACCCCCGCCCTCCGCCAGACATAGCGGCGGCCACTGCTGTGACCTGCGACGGAGCGGTGCGACCGAGATCGCTTCCGGCGGCCTTCCGGCTGGTCCGGGGCGCCCGTTCGGCTGCACCCCGCAGGGCCGACGTGATGGAGCGCACCCCCGGAAGGGGAGGGTACGACCGTGCGGGTGGACCGGGTGGTGGGCGCAGGATGAGCGCGTGGTGACAGCGGCGGTACGGACGGTGCTCGGGGCGGTCGGGCGCGTCGGTCCCTTCTTCGAGGTCTCGACCGACCCGGCGGAGGAGGTGGACCCGACCTGGCGGCCGCTGCGTGCGCTCGCGAC
>NZ_JACBXB010000174.1 GCF_013870575.1 Pseudonocardia pini | reverse complement strand
AGGCGGCCGACGCGCACGACGCCCGGGTCATCGTCGTCGGGACGTGGAAGGACAGCCCGTGGCGCGGCGCGCTGCTCGGGTCGGTGGCCCACAAGCTGCTGCAGCTGTCCGACCGACCCGTGCTGTGCGTGCCCAGTCCTAGTTCTTGAGCGTGCGCTTCTCCTCGCCGCCCGCCTTCCAGGTCGTGATCACCAGACCCTCGTCGATCTCCACCGCGGCCGCCCCGACCAGCCGGGCGCCGAGGAACCGGTCGAAGGTCTGACCGCGCAGGTCGAAGCCGGTCTGTGCGAAGAGGTCCTCGGCGAACCGCTGGTGCAGCGCCGGGTCCTGCACGTTCTCGACCGTCCCCCACACCTTCGCGTCCCCGTCCGAGACCTGCGTGTCCACGGTCGCGGTGTGCAGCGTGAAGCGCGGGTCCGCGTCGAGGTCCCGGAACTTCGCCGTGCCCGGCATCCCGACCAGCCACAGCTCGCCCTCGAAGACGCGCGGCTCCATCGGGCTGACCCGCGGGAAGCCGTCGGAACGGTTGGTACCCAGGAAGCAGAGGTTCCCCGTGGCGGCGTGCCGACGTAGGAACACCTCCGCGATGTGCGGCGCGGTCTTCACGAACTCGTCCCAGTGCAGGCTCATGGTGAGGACCGTAGGGCCGAACCCTGACAGCGCCCGTCAGGATCAGCGCGGGGACACCTCGGGCCGGGCCGGTCGCCTCGGTCTCAGCCGCGGACCGTCAGACCCACCCGCTGGAACTCCTTGAGGTCCGAGTAGCCGGTCTTGGCCATGGCGCGGCGGAGCGCGCCGAACAGGTCGACCGTGCCGTACGGCGAGCTCGACGGGCCGAACAGCACCTGCTCCAGGGTGCGGTCGGTGGGCGCGAAGCCCGTGACGTCGGAGCGCGGCAGTGAGGGGTGGGCCGCGGAGGAGGTCCAGTAGAGGCCGTTGGCCGGGGCCTCGGCGTGGTCCGCGAGCTGCTCGCCGAGCATCACCGCGTCCGCCCCGCAGGCGATGGCCTTGGCGATGTCGCCGGAGGCGTTGATCCCGCCGTCCGCGATCACGTGGACGTACCGGCCGCCGGTCTCGTCGAGATAGTCCCGGCGCGCCGCGGCGGCGTCGACGAGCGCGGTCGCCATCGGGACACCGATCCCGAGGACCTCGCCGGTCGTGGTGGCGCTGGACTCGCCGTAGCCCACGATCACGCCCGCCGCGCCCGTGCGCATCAGGTGCATCGCGGTCCGGTAGTCACCGACGCCGCCCGCGACCACCGGCACGTCGAGCGAGTTGATGAAGTCCTTGAGGTTGAGCGGCTCGCCCTGCGAGACGTGCTCGGCGGAGATGATCGTGCCCTGCACGACGAGGATCTCCACCCCGGCCGCGAGCAGGGCGGGGGTGAGCTCGCGCGCCCGCTGCGGGCTGACCCGGGCCGCCACTGTGACCCCCGCCTCGCGGACGCTCCGCAGCGCCTCGGCGAGCAGGTCGGACTGGATCGGGGCCGCGTGCAGCTCCTGCAGCGCGCGCGCCGCGGCGGACGGGTCCTCCGCGGCCGCCGCGGCGACGACCCGCGCCAGCGCTGCCTCGGCGTCGGCGTGGCGGGCCCACAGGCCCTCCGCGTTGAGCACCGCGAGCCCACCGAGCTTGCCGACCGCGACCGCCGTGGCAGGCGAGACCACGGCGTCCGACGGGTGGGTCAGCAGCGGGATCTCGAACTGGTAGGCGTCGAGCTGCCAGGCGGTGGAGACCTCCTTGGAGCTCCGCGTCCGCCGCGACGGCACGATCTCGACCTGGTTCAGGTCGTAGGCACGACGGGCCTCCCGGCCCATCCCGATCTCCACGAGGTCACGCACGGGTGACCAGCGTAGACGAGCCCCTCAGCCGATCAACGGGCGGCGTAGTTCGGCGCCTCGACGGTCATCGTGATGTCGTGCGGGTGGCTCTCCTTGAGGCCCGCCGCGGTGATCCGGACCAGCTGCGCCTGCTGCAGCTCGGGAATCGTCTGCGCGCCCGCGTAGCCCATCCCGGACCGCAGCCCGCCGACGAGCTGGTGCACGACCTGGGAGAGCGGCCCGCGGAACGGGATGCGCCCCTCGATGCCCTCGGGGACCAGCTTGTCCTCGCTGAGCACGTCGTCCTGTGCGTAGCGGTCCTTGGAGTAGGACTTCGCCGTGCCGCGCGACTGCATCGCACCGAGCGAGCCCATGCCGCGGTAGGTCTTGTACTGCTTGCCGCCGACGAAGATCAGCTCGCCCGGGGACTCCTGGGTGCCCGCGAGGAGGCTGCCGAGCATGACCGTGGACGCCCCCGCGGCGATCGCCTTCGAGATGTCCCCGGAGTACTGGATCCCGCCGTCCGCGATCACCGGGACGCCCGCGGGCGCGCAGGCCCGCGAGGCCTCGTAGACCGCGGTGATCTGCGGCGCGCCGACCCCCGCGACCACGCGGGTGGTGCAGATCGAGCCCGGCCCGACGCCGACCTTCACCGCGTCCGCCCCCGCCTCGACCAGGGCCTGGGCCCCGGCGAAGGTGGCCACGTTCCCGCCGACGACGTCCACGGACTCGCCGACCTCGGCACGCAGCTTCGCGACGGTCTCCAGCACGCGCCGGGAGTGCCCGTGCGCGGTGTCGACCATCAGCACGTCCACCCCTGCGTCGACCAGGCCCATCGCGCGGGCGTACGCGTCCTCCCCCACGCCCACGGCGGCGCCGACGATCAGCCGACCGTCCGGGTCCTTGGTGGCCAGCGGGTACTTCTCGGTCTTGTTGAAGTCCTTGATCGTGATCAGCCCGCGGAGCACGCCGTCCCCGTCGATGATCGGGAGCTTCTCCAGCTTGTGCCTGCGCAGCAGGCCGAGCGAGGCCTCGGCCGTGACCCCGACGCGCGCGGTGATCAGCGGCGCCTTCGTCATCACCTCGTGCACCGGGCGGGAGAAGTCCACCTCGAACCGCATGTCCCGGTTCGTGATGATCCCGACGAGCTTGCCCTCGGCGTCGGTCACCGGCAGGCCGGAGATGCGGTACTTCCCGCACAGCGCGTCGACGTCCGCGAGCGTGGCGTCGGGGCTGCAGGTGACCGGGTCGGTGACCATGCCCGCCTCGGACCGCTTGACGACCTCGACCTGGGTCGCCTGCTCCTCCGCGGACAGGTTGCGGTGGAGGACCCCGAGACCGCCCGCCCGGGCCATCGCGATCGCCATCCGCGCCTCGGTGACCGTGTCCATCGGCGACGACACGACCGGCACCCGGATCCGCACGCGGCGGGAGAGCTGGGTGGAGGTGTCGACGCTGCTGGGGACGACGTCCGACTCCGCGGGGAGCAGCAGCACGTCGTCGAAGGTCAGGCCGAGCATCGCGAACTTCGGCGGCAGTCCGTTGATCTCGCTCGTCATGGCTGGTCGTGCACCCTTCACCGACGCTTCACACCCGACCCTCGCGAGCCGGGCGTCGCACAGGAGTCCATCGTATCTTCGTGACACGACCGCTCCGGGAGTCGCCCACCACAGGAGGCGCCTCGGGCCGGGAGTTGTCCACAGCCGAGTGAGTTGTCCACAGGCCTGTGGGTGGAGCGGTGGATACCGGGACCGACGCGGTACCGTGGTCCCGTGGCGTTCGACGGCCTGCCCCCCGACCCCTTCGCGGGCGACCCCAACGACCCTGCCCTCTCGCTGGACGAGGGCGGGGCCTCCGAGGAGCACGACGAGCTGACCGAGGAGGAGCGCGAGGAGGTCGTCGCGGACCTCGCGGACCTCGCCGTCTACCAGGCCCTGCTGGAGCACCGCGGGATCCGCGGCATCCTCGTCGACTGCGCGGACTGCGGCGAGCAGCACTTCCACGAGTGGAACCTGCTGCGGGCGAGCCTGCAGCAGCTGCTGGACGAGGGGCAGATGCGCCCGCACGAGCCCGCGTTCGACCCGGACCCCGCGCACTACGTGACCTGGGAGTACTGCCGCGGCTTCGCCGATGCGGCCCTGGGCGAGGACTGACCCGCACAGCACCGAGCACAGCACCGAGCACAGCGACGAAGGCCCCCGACCGATCGATGCGGTCGGGGGCCTTCGCCGTGTATCCGGGTCGTGCTAGGACGTGGTGGTCGTGGCCTCGGCGGAGGTGGTCTCCGAGGTCGTCTCCCCCATCGAGGTGGTGGTGGTCGTGTCGGACGGCGGGACCGTCGTCGACGTCGGGGTGGTCGGGTCCTGCCCACCCTCGGTGACCGGCGGCGTGGTCGGGCTCGTCGAGGTGGACGGGTCCGGGTCGCCACCCGCCTCGCCCCCACCGGGGCCCTTGAGCGTGCGCGGGTCCACCGTGTCCGGGCCGGGGCCCGGTCCCGGGTTCGTGACGCCGCTCTCCGGAGCGGGCACGACGGGGGCCGACGTGCTCGACGAGGCCGGGTCGCTCGAGGACGGGTTCGTCGACGAGGACTCCGAGGGGTCCTGGGATCCCTCGGTCACCGGCGCGGCCGGCCGCGGGGTGCCGTTGCGCAGCGGGGCGCGCGGGTCCACGGGCTGGCCGGGCGGGGTCTCGACCACCTTCTGCTGGAGGAAGGTCTGCTCCGCGGCGAGGTAGGTCTTGCCCTCCTCGGGCCGGACCTGCTCCAGCAGCGGCGCCAACGCCTGCAGGTCCTGCTGCGCACCCACGGTGTCGCCGCTGGCCAGCTTG
Source organism: Pseudonocardia pini (assembly GCF_013870575.1). Lineage (GTDB taxonomy): Bacteria > Actinomycetota > Actinomycetes > Mycobacteriales > Pseudonocardiaceae > Pseudonocardia > Pseudonocardia pini. The sequence continues at coordinate 3,937 of NZ_JACBXB010000174.1, read as the reverse complement.
GCGTTGACCTGCTGGATCCGCTGCTGAACCTCGGCCGCCGCGACCTTGGAGTTCGCCGCGTCCTTGTAGAGCACCTGCGTCACCGGGAACAAGGCGTCCCCGGGGCTCGCGCTCTGGGCGCCGATGGAGACGCCGCCGATGCTGAAGACCAGCAGCGCCGCGGCGCCCGCCAGCGGGATCAGGTGCCTGCGCCTGCTCGAGGGCTTCTTCACGGTGCCGGACTCGACCGCCGCCACCGCGGTGTCGAGGTCCACCAGCTGCGGGATCGGCTCCGCGTCGACCTCCGCCTTCCAGGCGGCCAGCATCGCGACGACCTTGTCGTCCGCGTCGTACCCGCCGCGACCGGGCGAGGAGACCATCATCCCCGCCGAGAGGGCGTTGATCAGCTCGTCGTCCGCCTGGACGGCGACCAGGTCGAGCGGCTCGTCGGCGAACTCGTCCTCGGGCTCGGGCCGGGTGCCGCCCTGCCTGCCACCCGCGGGGAACGGGATCGGCCGGTTGGGCACGCCGTGCGGCCTACCGCCGTGGCGGCCGTTGCCGTTGCTGTTCCCGTTGCTCGGCCCGCTGTGCGGACCGTTGGGCCGGGGGCGACCGAAAGGGTGGTCGGGGCCACCGGGGTTACGTGGGTCAGCCACTCAGACCACCTCCTCCTCGGGCATGTTCTTGCGCAACCGGGCGAGTGCCCGGTGCTGGGCCACACGGACCGCGCCGGGCGTGGACCCGACGGCGTCCGCCGTCTCCTCCGCGGACAGTCCGACGACCACCCTCAGCACGATGATCTCGCGTTGCTTCTCGGGGAGCTGGTCGAGCAGGCGCGACATCTGTTCGGACAGCTCCACGCGCAGCGCACGCTGCTCGGGACCGTCCCCGTGATCCAGGGAGTCCGGCACGTCCGCCACGGGTTCGGAGCGGTTGCGTCCCGCGGCACGGTGCGCGTCGATCACCTTGTGAGACGCGATGCCGTACACGAAGGCCAGGAACGGGCGTCCCTGTACGCGGTAACCGGGCAAGGCCGTCAGCACGGCCAGACACACCTCCTGCGCGACGTCGTCCGCCGAGACGGACGACCGGTCCATCCGTCCCAGCCGTGCGCGGCAATAGCGCACGACCAAGGGCCGGATGGTGGCCAGTACACGTTCGACCGCTCCGCGGTCACCTGCCATGGCAGATGCCACCAGCTCGTCGAGAACGTCTGTCGGTTCACTCATCGCGCAGAGTCGTCCAGGCGTTACGCAGCATGTTCGTCTTCATCCGTTCGGTGAGGCCGACTACGGAGAGTGCTGAATCGACCTCAGTGCCGACCACCGTAGCGAAGCCCCGATGTCGTCCGGGAACCGCTCTCATCGGGCACGACGACTGAACCGGCCGACAGTTGCGGTCCGTAGGGAGATACGACGCCGATGTGTCGGCCCTCGTCGGCGAGCGGTCGACCGAAGGCGTGACCTCGGTGCGGAGGGTGAGGAAAGGACACCCGCACGAGTCTGTCACGGGCGCGCCGCCGGACCGGGATCGTCACGGTCCGCAGCGGGAACGGCCGCGGGCGGGCCCGCCGGACCCCGGCGGGCCGGGCCGTCAATGACGGCCGGATGTCGGTGAGATGACGCATCTCACGGTGGGGGGGTGCGTCCGGACGGCGGACCGTGCGTGGCTGCGCTGCTGCAGCCACGGCCGGTCGGCCGCCCTCGGGCCCCCTGCGTTCAGTGCTCTTCGCGTACCCCGGCACCACTGATCGGTGCCCACCGCGACCGTGGGCGCGGCGTCGTGCCACCCGGACCGACGGCCCGGGACCGTGCGAGGTGCCGTGTCCCGGTCAGGAGACCAGGCCGCGGCGGAAGCCGTGCGCGACCGCCTGGGCGCGGTCTCGGACACCGAGCTTGCGGAACAGCCGGCGCGCGTGCGTCTTGACCGTGTCCTCGGACAGGTAGAGCTCGCGCCCGATCTGCCCGTTGCTCTTGCCCTGGCTCATCCCGCGCAGCACCTGGAGCTCGCGCTCCGTCAGCTGCACGCCCGGGTCGGCCGGGGTCCGCGGCGTGGGCACCGCGGTGGAGGCGAGGGTGTGGGCGAGGGCGGCCACCAGCTCGGGGCGCGAGGCGTCCCAGCGGAGGTAGCCCCGCGCACCGCCCGCGATCGCGGCGGCGATGCTGCCCGCGTCGTCGGGGGCGCCGAACACGATGACGTTGGCCTGGGGGTGGGCCGCCACGAGTCGCCTCGTGGCCTCCACACCGGTGGGCACCGCACGTTGGGTGCCGACCAGGACGACGTCGACCGGCTGCCGGGAGAACCGGGCCAGCAACTCGTCCCCGTGGGCGACGCAATCGATCCGGTGCACCCCCGGCACCGCGGACATCACGCGGGTCAGTCCTTCGCGGACGCTGCGACGATCGTCGCAGATGAGTACCGTCGTCACGACGATTCCTTCCTGCAGCTTCCTGCAGCCGGGTGATGTGTCACCCTCCGCATCGGCGAGTGACCGGATCACCTTGACACGATCAGGGCGACTTTGTGCCCTCCATTCGAGACCCTTGCGCCGAGTGGCACTCGTCATGTGGGTGACTAGAGACCGAATGGAGTAATTACGTTACCGCGAGCCTCTCAGGCTCAGGTGCGCACTCCCCCCATCAGGCGCCGTCCCGTGCCATCGGACCGGGCGCGGATCACGCTCAGCGCAAGCCCTGCGGCGTGTCGTCGGTGTGGCGCGTCGTTCGGCGCACCGTTCACCGCCTCGCGCATCCATCCGTGCCGCCGATCGTGGGACGTCTCCGACCCGATCGGACGGCCGGACGGTCGCTCCGGGCCTGCGGGCGGACTGTCGTCCACCAGAGGGCCAACGATCACCGACGGGGGAAGGTTCGGCCGTGCGGCGTCGAGCTCGTCGCCGGCATCGGGTGGACGGCGCGACACGCCTGGCACGCCCTGACCCACGACCCGCGCGTCTGGGCCGCCATGCCTCGCGTCGACGCGCTCGTGCTGGGCGTGGGCGGGATGGACACCTTGCCCTCCCCGCTGCCGACGGCGGTGCGCGAGCTGATCCCCGTCCTGCGGCCGGATCCCTTGCGGCGCAGGGTGCGCACGGCGTACCTGCGTGCCCAGCCGGTGCTGGCGCGGGTGCTCCCCGATGGTGGGCCGGTCGCCCTGCCGCCGCGGCTGACCGTCGAGTACCTGGAGCGCTGCCGGGCGGCGGTGACGGCGCTGCGGCCCGGGATCCCCGTCGTCGCGATGCTGCCGGCGGTGCACCGGGCGTCGGTCTACGGAGGCGTCCACACGGGACGGGCCGCGGCCGAGCGCGCCACCCGGGAATGGGCTGCGGCACAGGGGGTTCGGCTGCTCGACGCCGGCACCCTGGTCGCCGCCCACGTCCTCGGCGGGCACGGCAACCCCGACGGCATGCACTGGGGCTGGGAGGCGCACCGGCGGGTGGGGGAGACCCTGGCCGACCTGCTGGTTGGTGAGCTGCGCACACTTGGTGATCTCCGGCGCGGGCCGTAGGTTGCCCGACGTGTCCGATTCCGCGCTCGGCGTCGCTTGGTGATCTCCCGGGAGGGCCGTACGGTGCCCGACGTGCTCGACTCCGCTCCCCGCGTCGCGGTGGTGACCGACTCGACGGCCGATCTGCCCGCCGAGCTCGCAGGCACCGTTCGCGTGGTGCCGCTGGAGGTTCGGCTCGGCACGCGGATCGTGAAGGACGGCGTCGACATCGGCCCCGGCCAGCTCAGCGCCGCGATCGCGGACCGGAAGCTGGAGGTGCAGACCTCGCGGCCCACCCCCGAGGCGTTCGCCTCGCTGTACCGGTCCCTGCTGGAGTCGGGTGCGCCCGCCGTGGTGTCGGTGCACCTGTCCCGCGAGCTCTCCGGGACCTGGGACGCCGCGCGGCTGGCGGCGGAGGAGGTCGATCCGTCGCAGGTGCGGGTGGTGGACTCCCGCGCGATGGGGATGGGCC
>NZ_JACBXB010000173.1 GCF_013870575.1 Pseudonocardia pini | reverse complement strand
GCACGCGCCGCGTCGGCGACGAGCTCCGCGACGCTGTGGGCGGTCATCGGTTCCACAGCCATCGTCTGAGTCTGCGACCGTGCTCGGCGGGCATGCAGGGGTCCAAGGACCCCCAGCTCAGGGACATGGGCGCGGTCCAGCGCCCCTGCCCGAGGGCGCTGGGGCACGGCGGCGCCCGGCCGCTGCCTCGGCCTCGGCCGAACCGTCGGGCGGAGGGACCGGGAACCAGCGCGTCAGCCGCGCCGCGGCCGCCAGCCGCGCCCGGTCTCGTCGAGGACGAGGTCCCGGCCGCAGCCGATCCGGGCGTGTGCGGCCTCCCACGCCCGGGCCTGGGAGGCGGTGTGGACCCGGACCTGGATCCCACAGGATCGGCACTCCCCCACCCACACCCGCTCCACCAGGCCTGACTCGTACCGCAGATCGTTGCGCCGCACCTCGACCTCCTCGTCGTCCCCCCACCGTGTAGTCCGTTGTGCCGACGGCGTCCAGGGCCCTCCGGCCCTCGCCCTGGACGCGATCGACGAGCTGCTCGAGCAGCCCGCGGGCGTCCCGGCGGACCCGCGCCGGAGATGACCAGGACTTTCGGCCCTGCCAGGCCCCCGACCCGGCGCGCACTCTCGCACCCGTGCCGGTGGCGTCGCCCGTGGTGAGCGGCGCATCGGGGGTCCAGGGGTCGGATTCCCGGTGCCTGGCGGGGGCCGTCAGCGGCATCGTGCCTCCTCGTTGAGGACGGTCGGGTGTCGCTCACCCGGATGTCGTGGTTGTTAACGAGTGGTTCCCGTCGTGGTGACGGATTTGTCGATGGTTCGCGGTAAGAAAGGTCGGACCGAAGCCCCCGCCTCGAGCCGCCCCGAGCGGTTGGGGCACCGGCTTACAGGAAGGCCAGGGATCCGCAGAGCAGGGCGAACAGCACCACCCACGCGTCGAACGCCCGGCGCAGGGGGCGGGGTGCCGAGCGCAGCTCCATGAACTCGCGGCCGACCACCCAGGTCTTCGCGAACGCGAAGACGAGCACCACCGAGGCGGTGAGTGGCCCGAGCCGGTCGGCGGACCCGCCGCCGAGGTACCAGCTCAGCACCGTGACGGCCACCAGCAGGAGCCAGGCGACCAGGCATCGGCGCACGGTGGTGCTCATGACCCCGCCACCAGATAGAGCAGGGCGAACAGCACGATCCACAGCAGGTCCACCATGTGCCAGTAGACCGCGACGGCCTCGGCGAACGACCGCCCGACCGGCTGGTCGGAGCCGAGCACCAACACGCGGCGTAGCAGCAGGCTGAGCAACACCGTGCCGATGAGCAGGTGCAGCAGGTGGATCCCGGTGAGGGTGAAGTAGTAGACGAACGCGACGCTCTCGTCCGGGGTGTGCCCGTCGGCCACCAGGTGGGTGTACTCGGTGACCTTGAGGACGGCGAAGGTCAGGGCCAGCGCCAGACCGGCTCCCAGCAGGGCCGCGGCCCGCCGGTTGCGCTGCCGCCGGATGGCGTCCGAGGCCAGCGCCACCGTCAGCGAGCTGGTCAGCAGCACCACGGTGTTGACGGTGCCGAAGGTCTGGTTCAGGACCGACGCGGCGGCGCGGAACAGCTCGGGGTCCGAGCGACGCTCGGCGAGCTGTCCGCAGAAGAACAGGCCGAACAGGGTGAGGTCGCCCAGGATGAACAACCACAACCCCAGCTCGACCGGGTGTCCGCCGGGCGGGGCGGACCGGGCCGCGCCGGGCCGCGGCCCGGTGATCGCGCCACCGGGCCGCAGGAACTCGGGGAACTCGGGCGTGCCCATCGCTCAGGCATCCACCGTGGCAGGGGCTGCGGGCGAGCCCGCGTACTCGCGGCGCAGGCTCGCCCGGATGGTGAAGCCCATGATGAAGGCCCAGGCGGCGTACGCGGTCAGCGCCAACCAGAAGGAGAAGATCCCCTGCCAGGCGAACGGGCCCGACTTGAAGAAGTAGGCGAGCAGGCCCGGCAGGAACAGGAACCCGACCCACAGGTTCGCGAACGCGACCCAGCGCGGCAGGATCGGCCGCTCGCCGCGGTCGCTGAGGATGCCCACCGCGATGGCCACGTTCTGCACCAGGAACGGGCCGACCGGCGGGATGAACAGGATCCACGCGAGGTCGTTGAGCGTGACGGTGAGCTCGGGGGTCCGGTCCGGCCGGAACGCCGCCACGTTCATGATCACCAAGGGCACGATGAGCATGACCCAGGTGACGGCACCGCTGATCATCTGGAGGAACGCGGCGACCGGCGACTGGCCGGGCATCTGCACCATCCGGATCGAGATGACGGCGGTCAGCGCCCCGATCCCGCTGAGTCCCAGCACGGCGAGCGCGAGACCGAGTCGCACCGCGGTCGGGTTCTCGCCGTAGAAGGCGACGATGTCGGCGGTGCTGTCGTCGGCGGCGGGCGGGCGGGGCAGGACGCCGGCGACGAGCCAGCCGACGAGCGCCACGACGATGGCGCCGGGACCGGCCAGCGCACAGATCTCCTGCATCCGATACCCGGGCGGGGGCGTCACCTGGTCAGCCACGGTGGGAACCCTGACGTGCCTGCGATGTCTCCATGGCCATTGCTGATCGCTCCTTTGCGACGGACGGTCGAGACGTCCTCATCCCGCTCTCGACGGCGAGGCGGGTGCCGGAAACGTTATGGCCGGACCATTAATAGGTCAACCAAAATGGGCCACCCGGTCGTGTAGTGGCGGTCAGCGGTGTGGCGGCCGCGTGGCGCGCTCGTCCGGTCTGCCGGGGCGGCGACTCCCTGTGGTCGCCGCGACCCGGCGGCGCTGCGCGGCCCGCCGAGGTGGACCCGGCGGTCGAGTTTTGGCCAGACCTTCATATCATCGAGCCGAACCAACCGGGACCGGCGGTAGGCGCCGGGAACCGGGTCACACGACCACCGGCGGACGCGATGACGAAGACGGACCTGACGCTCGAGGAGACGCACGTCCGCGTGCGTGTCAGCGAGCGGGAGGAGCTGGCCGAGGGTGTCGTCGGCCTCACCCTGGTCGCCGAGGACGGCGCGCCACTTCCGCCCTGGCGGCCGGGGGCACACATCGACCTCGTGCTCGGCGACGGCGTGGTCCGGCAGTACTCGCTGTGCGGGGACCCGGAGGACCGCACGACCTACCAGGTCGGAGTGCTGCTGGAGCCGGAAGGGCGCGGCGGTTCGCGCTGGGTGCACGAGAAGCTCTACCCCGGCGTCGAGCTGGAGGTCCGGGGTCCCCGCAACCACTTCCGCCTCGACCCCGCGGACCGCTACGTGTTCGTGGCGGGCGGCATCGGCATCACCCCCATCCTGGCGATGATCGGCGAGGTCGAGCGGGCCGGACAGCCCTGGACGCTGGTCTACGGCGGCCGCACGCGGTCGACGATGGCCTACGCGGAGCGCCTCGGCGCGCACGGTCCGCACGTGCGGCTCCATCCGCAGGACGAGCACGGACTCATCGACCTGCCCACGGCCCTGGCCGACCCCGCCCCGGGCGCGGCGGTCTACACCTGCGGTCCCGAGCCGCTGCTGCGGGCGGTCGAGGAGCACTGCGCGGCGCACTGGCCCGCGGGCAGCCTGCACCTCGAGCGGTTCACCGCCAAGGAGGTCGACACCAGCGGCGACACGCCGTTCGAGATCGAACTGCCGGACGGGCGCGTGCTCCAGGTGCCCGCCGACCGCTCCGCGCTGGAGGTGCTGGAGGACGCCGGGTTCGACATCCTGTCGTCCTGTCGCGAGGGCACCTGCGGGACGTGCGAGGTGGAGATCGCGGAGGGCGAGGCGGATCACCGCGACACCGTCCTCACCCCCGACGAGCACGCGGAGAACACCTGCATGATGGTCTGCGTCTCACGGGCTGCCTGCCCCCGACTGAAGCTCGACCTGTGACCGGCCCGTCCGCTACGAGGCCGACGGGCACGGCGTCGTCACCCTGACGCTCGACCGGCCCGAGTCCCGCAACGCGCTCGGCGACGACATGCTCGACGCCCTGCTCGAGGCCCTCGCGCGAGCCCGGGCCGACGAGGCCGCCCGGGTCGTCGTGCTCGCCTCCTCGCACGACCGGGTGTTCTCGGCGGGCGGGGACCTGAAGGCCTTCGCCTCCGACGTCCCCACGGTGACGAAGCGCGCGGGCCTCGATCGCTTCCCGCGCCTCTACGGTGCGCTGGGCAAGCACGCGATCGCCACCACCCGGGACATGGCCCTGCCCGAGGCGCTCGACGCACTGCGCTCCCGGCTGGCGCCGGCCTTCACCACCGAGGACATCAAGGAAGGGGTCGCCGCCTTCCGCGAGAAGCGCGACCCCGTCCGGCGGATGCGCTTACCCGTGCTCGGGCACGCCGTCCACCACGGCGTGGCCCGAGCACGGCGAGACCGGCCTAGGTCAGGGCGTCGACCCCGGCGCGCCGATCTCGCGGTGGTCGAGGGTGTAGCGGTAGGAGCCCATGACCAGCAGGCAGGCGATGCTGATCCCGACCATCACGATGAGCGGGACGGCGCCCGCGGCGTAGGAGCCGGTCGCGGCGTACACCCGGCCGAGGAGGAAGATCCCGAACGCGGAGCCCATCGCGTAGAGGAAGTACACGAAGCCGAGCACTCGGCCGTAGGAGTGCTTCGGGAAGTAGCGGCTCACCATGTACGCCGCGACGTCGCCCTCGGCGCCCAGCCCCAGCCCCACGAGGGCGGCGCCGACCACCAGCAGGGTCACCTGCGTGGACAGGATCAGCAGACACACCCCGACCGCGGTGAGCACGAAGATCAGTGCCCCGACGAGGCGGGCGGGGAACCGGTCCAGCAGGGTTCCGACGATCAACCGGGCGATCAGCGACGAGAAGCTCACCGCGGACAGGACGGTGACGGCGGTGGTCTGCGCGATCCCCTTGTCCGTCGTCATCGGGACCACCTGGGCCATCAGTCCGAACGTCGCCGACGACACCAGGAAGATCGCGACCGACAGCAGCCAGAACTGGCGGGTGGACCGGGCGATGGTCCACAGCGAGTCGCCCGCGACCCGGCCCGCGCTGCGGGCTGCCTGCCGTTCCCGCTCGTGCTCGGCGGGCATGCGGGTGACGAACAGGTAGACCGACGCGGGGACGACCGTGCAGAGCGCGCCGATCACCAGGAAGGCGACCCGCCAGCCGGCCAGGCCCAGCACCCAGTTCGCGAGGAACGGCATGAGCACGCCGCAGGCGCCCATCCCGGCCATCAGGACGCCGAGGGCGATGCCGCGGCGGTCCTGGAACCATGCACTGACCACGGTGGAGTGGGCGACCGGATTGACCGCGCCCGCCCCGGCACCGATGAGGACGCACAGCGCGAAGAACACCGCCTGGTTGTCCGGCACCGCGCTCATCAGCATCAGGCCGCCACCGAACGCGACGACCATCGGCACCGAGGGGATGCGCGGACCGAATCGGTCGACGAGGAAGCCGAGGACCACGATGCTGACCCCGATCAGCACCGTCTGCACCGAGAGGCCGTTGGTGACGACGCCGCGCTCCCAGCCGAGCTCGGCCGCCATTGGTGCACCCAACACGTTGAACAGCACGTTCACCGTGCTCGATCCGAACAGCAGGGTGAGGAATCCGGTGATCGGGAACCACCATCGATGCAGGACTCCCCGACCGGTCCCGGTACCCGCCGGACTGGTGGTCGCACTTCCAGCCGTCATGCCGCGTCCTTGTCCTCAGGCGCTCGCGCGCTCGATCACCACACCGTGACGCCCGACGTCCGCGTCGTCGGAAATGGCACCATCGAGTCCGACGTCATGTCAATGGTATGGCCAAAGTCGGGTTCGTCGGGTACTCCGCAGAGCGGGCGGCCTCGGCTGGCTCGGGACGTGCCGGTGAGGGTCGAGAAGCCCTGCGGCCGAGGGGGTTCCTACGACGTCGGGTTCAGCAGGGTCTCCTGCCCGCCCTGCCAGCGGACCATGACCCCGTCGACGCGCGCGTCCCGGTTCTCGAAGCGCACGGCGCCTGCGGCTCCGTCGAAGCCCTTGGTCGACAGGTCGAGCAGGGTGGCCTGCAGTGCCTCGCGGGTGAACTCGGGGGTCGCGGCCAGGGCGTCGACGGTCATGCTCGCGCCGTCGTACCCGGCGGCGGCGAACGTGTCAGGGGCGGTGCCGTACTTCGCCTTGTAGGCGTCGGCGAACTTCTTGCCCGACTCGGACACCGTGGCGGAGCTGAAGTCGATCGGGTAGACGACGCCGTCGGCCTCGGCGCCGAGCGCGGTCAGGGCCTGGGACCCGATGCCGGGCTGGGCGCCGATCACGCCGGTGAAGCCTGCGCGGCGGAGCTGGGTCACGATCGAGGTGTTCTGCTGGCCCAGCACGAGCATGAGGACGGCGTCGGGCTTGGCGGCGAGCACCCCGGTCATCTCCGCGGAGAGGTCGGGCGCCTTCACCGAGACGCCGGAGCTCTGCACGATCTCGTAGCCGTCCTTCTTCGCGGCCTCCGGGTAGAAGGTCTCGGCCAGGTTCTTCAGGGTGGCGTTGTCGTTGTTGTAGACCATCGCGACCCGCTTGACGCCCTGGCTCGCGAAGTACTCGCTCTGCAGGTGGTGGTAGGTCGCCTGGGGTGCGGTCACGCGGAAGACGTGGTCGCCGGCGTCGACGACGCCCGGACTGCCGGAGTACATGGTCACCAGGGGCAGCCCGGCCCGCTGGGCCACCGGCGCCACCGCGGGGGCGACGCCGCTGCTGGTGCCGAACACGGCCATCGGGGCGTCGGAGGCGGCGACCTCGGCCATCAGACCCGCGGCGACCTTGGGGTCGCTTCGGGTGTCGTGCACGGTCGTGCTCAGGGTGGTGCCCGAGACCTCGCCCGCGGCGTTCGCCTCCTCGATGCGGAGGTCCCATCCCTGCTTGACGCTGGGGCTGAACGTCTGGTTGACACCGGTCTGGTCGAAGACCAGGTCGATCGCGAACTCCGCAGGTTTCGCACCACCGGCTGCGGAACCGCCGGTGGACCCGGCACAGGCCGCGGTCAGGGCGGTGACGGCCACCAGGGACGTCAGCGCCACCAGGGAACGGGTCACTCTCATCGCTACTGCACTCCTCATCGTCGAAGGTGGTTCGGGGCCGCGGGTTCCGCGGGTGCGGTCGGATCGCCTGCGGTGTCGTCGAGCCCGAGGAACGCCCGGACCACCAGGGGGTGGTCGCGGACCTCGGCGGCGGTGCCGGAGAGCGTGATCTCGCCCTGCTCGAGGACGTGGGCGTGGTCGGCGATCGCCAGGGCGGCGGTCGCGTTCTGCTCGACCAGCAGGATCCCGATCCCCTGTGAGGCGACCGCGCGGACCGCGTCGAGCACCCGGTCGACGACGACGGGCGCGAGCCCCATCGTCGGCTCGTCCAGCATCATCAGGGCCGGGTCGGCCATGAGCGCGCGGCCGAAGGCGAGCATCTGCTGCTCCCCGCCACTGAGCAGCCCACCCGGCCGGTCCGCGAGCGGGGTGAGTTCGGGGAACAGGTCGCGGACCTGCTCGGCGAGCTCGGTGCGGCGCCGGGCGCTCTTCACCGGGTACGCGCCGAGGTCGAGGTTCTCGGCGACGGTCAGCGGGGCGATGATCCGCCTGCCCTCCGGGACGTGCACGAGCCCGCCGCGCGCGATGCGGTGCGGGGGCAGGCCACTGATCCGCCTGTCGCGGAACCGCACCTCGCCCTCCGCCACCGGGACCACCCCGCTGACGGCGTCGAGGGTGGAGCTCTTCCCGGCGCCGTTGGAACCCAGGAGGACCGCGACCTCACCCGCGGCCACGTCCAGGTCGATCCCGTGGACGGCGGTCAGCCTGCCGTGCCGGACGACCAGTCCGCGCAGCTCAAGCAGTGTCATCGGTCCGCCTCCCGAGGTAGATCTCCCGGACCTCCGGGAGGGCGGCGGTGTCCCGCGGGGCTCCGTCGGCGATCAGCTTCGCGTGGTGGAGCACGGCGAGCCGGTCGCAGATCGCGAGCATGGTGCGCAGGTCGTGCTCGATGACGATCTGGGTGAGCCCGTCGTCCCGCAGGCCCACCACGAGCTCGGCGATCTCGGCCCGCTCGGAACGGTTCATGCCGGCGAGCGGTTCGTCGAGCAGCAGCAGGTTCGGGTCGGCCACGATCGCGCGTGCGATCTCGATCCGCCGCCGCGTGCCGTAGGACAGCTCCTCGGGCGAGCGGCGCGCCAGCGCGGTGATGGCGAGCCGCTCCAGGGCCCGGTCCGTCGCCTCGGCCACCGCCTTCGCCCGGGCCCTGCCGCGGCCGGGGAACCGGTGGTCCGCGCCGAGCGCGACGTTGTCCCACACGGTCGCGTCGGGCAGGAGCTTGATCGTCTGGAACGTGCGGGCGACCCCGGACCGGCTGACCTCGTGGGCCGACAGGTGGGTCGTGTCCCGCCCGTGCACCGCGATCCGCCCCGCGGTGAGCCGCTGGACGCCCGAGACCGAGTTGAGCAGGGTGGTCTTGCCCGAGCCGTTGGGGCCGATGATCCCGTGCAGGGTGCCGGGGGCGACGTCGAGGGTGACCCCGTCCACCGCCCGGACCCCGCCGAAGGCGACGACCGCGGCGTCGATGCGCACCGCCGGGGGAGTGGCGGCGGCCGGGTCGTCGACTCGGTCCGTGAGCGCCTCGGTCATC
>NZ_JACBXB010000172.1 GCF_013870575.1 Pseudonocardia pini | reverse complement strand
CGGCAGGGCGTGGACCTGTCTGGCCGGGGGTGTGCTCTGGACTCGCCGGCGCCGCAGTGGTGGTCGGATGTGGTGTGTCGGCAGGTCGATCTTGTGTGCGTGGACTCGGGCGCGCTGCTACCCGATGAGGGCGTCGCGACTCACCCGCTCGACGTCGCGGCGGGGTGCGGGTAGCACACCGATCAGGTCTGGTCGGTGCAGGATGTTGCGGCCTGGTGGTGCGCCGGACCAGGCGGGTGGGTGGAACATCGCCGCCCCGTCGGTGATCTCGACGGTCCATTCGCCGTGGTGGAGGAGTCGGTGGTGTCGGGGGCAGAGCAGCACGGTGTTGGCGAGCGAAGTCTCCCCGCCGTGGGCCCAGTGTCGGATGTGGTGGGCGTCGGTCCAGCGGGCGGGGATGCCGCAGCCGGGGAACGCGCAGCCGCCGTCGCGCACGGCGAGGGCGCGGCGCAGGGCGGTGTGCACGACCCGGTGTCTGCGGCCGACGTCGACGGGTTCGCTGTCGGAGCCGAGGAGGGTGGGGATGATCCCGGCGTCGCAGGCGATGCGGCGGGCGTCTTCGGCGCGCAGGGTCCCGCGCCCGATCCCGTCTCCCGCTTCCAGGAGCCCCGCCCCCGAACCGCGCAGGTCGCGCAGGTCGTCGAGGGTGATGGTGACGGTGACCTGGGGCCGGTTGCCGTTCTCGGTGGGCAGGTCCCCGACCTGCAGCATCCGTCGGGCGAGCTCGACGATCCCGTCGCCCTCGCGTTCGGCCGCCGACCGCGGGTCGGGCAGCCGCTCACCGGCGGCGTGGTCGCAGGTCGGGTCCTCGCAGGACCCGGATTCGTGCGCTCCGGTGGGGGCGGCCAACGGGGACAGGGCGGTGCGCAGGACGGCGGTGGACTCGGAGTCGAACCAGCCCCGGGCTTCGAACCCGGTTCCGCGTTCGGTGAACCGCAGCCGGTTGCGCACCGGGGCGACGTCCCGCGGTCGCGGCCCGTCGGGGTCGAGCATCGCGAGGGCATGCTTGCCGACCTTGCGCAGCGCGTCGGGGTCCAGTACCCGGGCGTGCTCGGCGAGGTCGCGTTCCAGTGTCTCGGCGTGGTGCGCGACGAGATGAGCGGGGAGCGCGGCGAGGGTGCGTTCGATGACGTGGGCGTGGTCGTAGGAGATCTCCGCCGAGGCGAGTGCCTCGCTGGTGGAGGGCAGCGGGGCGGGTAGTTCCTCGCCTTGCAGGGTGCGGTCGGGGGTGACCTTGCGCGCCACCCGCACTCGGGCCTTCGCCACACCGGAGCCGACCCGCTGCACGGTCTGCACCAGGTCCGCGGTGTGGGTGAACCCGCGCTCCGCGGCGAGCCCGCGGGCCTCGATCTCGGCGACGAGGGAAAGCATCCGCGTTTCAATGGCATTGTGTGCCCGTTGGGTGTCGGAAAGGGCGGCGAGGAGTTCCTCGTCCGCTGTTTCCGCCCATCGGGTCATGTCTCGAATTCTAGTCGACCGACTGTTCGATGACCATTCCTACCAGCGAGAGTGCGCTCATCGGTCGCTTTTCCGGGATGACTGGCGATACCCGATGAGATCGATGAATTCGGGTCGAGCAATCATCCGACCTACCCCCTATGAAAGCCACCTCCGTCGTTTCGGCGGCGCAGCCCGGCACGGGAGTCGCCCGGGCCGCCGCCCGACCCGGAACCGCCGGCCGGGAGCGGAAGCCGGCGGCCCGGGCGGCTCCCGTGCTGCCCTCCGGGGCCGAAAAGGCGGAGGTGGCGGCCCCCTCCGGAGCGAGGCCCCCGGAGGGCGCAGTCCGCACCAACGATCGCGAACCCCCCTCCCAAGCGAAACCGCCGGAGAGCGTCCTCCGCACCGAGGAGCGCGAGCCACCTCCCGAGCGGAACCCCCAGGGGCGTCGCCCCGCACGAAGAAGCCCGAGCCCATCCCGGGCGAAACTTAGGAGGGCGTCGGACCTCAACGGCAAAGCAGCGACACCCTCGGGAACGAGGCCCCACAGGGCAGCCCCTCAAGATCGCACGTTTCGTGCTCTCATCGTCGTGCCGACAGCACTGAGCGCACCCAACCAGCGATCTTGCCGCGCTGAGAGCACGAAACGTGCCCCTACAGCAGCGGATCAGCTCGGCGACCAGCCCAGGGCCGGGGCGACGGTCTGCGCGAGGTCGGTGATCAGGCGGGTGTTCTGCTCCAGGGCGAAGGCCGGGGGCAGGAACAGCACGATCTCGTCCGCCACCGCGAGACCCGGGTCGGCCAGGACCGCCTCGGTCACCGAGTCGGGGTCGCCGTGGTGCACCGGGCTGATCACGCTGCCGTTCGGTGGGGTCGCGCCGATCACGGGCTCCAGGGCACCGCGCGGGCGCGAGGCCGCCATGCCCTGCGTCCGACGCTCGTGGTCGTACGCCGCGTAGGTCTCGCGGAGCGCGGCCGTGGTGCCCGGCAGGATGGACGCGGCCACCGCGACGGGCGGCGGCTCGGTCCCGTGCGTCGACCGCCACGTCGAGCGGTACGCCGAGATCACCCGCGCCTGGTACTCCGGGAACGTCTCCCCCGGCTCCAGGCCGTGCAGCACCGTGCCGGTGATCAACCCCAACCCGATCCGGGCCGCGTCCACCGCGGACTCCAAGCTCGCCGCGCCCCGCCGCAACCGCCCACGCAGACCAGGACTGTGCGGCGTCACCCGCACCTCGGTCCCGATCGGCGCACCCTGGCCGGCACCGTCCACCGTGTGCACCGACTCCCCGCCGACCGCCGCGAGGAACCGGGCCAACCGGCTCCGCGCCTCCGTCCGCGGGTCGGACGACACCGCCCCGAACACCGGGTCCCACAGCGCCGTCGAGCCCGTCGCCAACGCCAGGTCCAACCGACCCCCGGCGAGGAGGTCCGCCG
Organism: Pseudonocardia pini; assembly: GCF_013870575.1. Classification (GTDB taxonomy): domain Bacteria; phylum Actinomycetota; class Actinomycetes; order Mycobacteriales; family Pseudonocardiaceae; genus Pseudonocardia; species Pseudonocardia pini. Next base: position 5,726 of record NZ_JACBXB010000172.1, on the reverse strand, counting down.
TCCCCGCGGCCTCGGCCAGCAGGATCGGGTCCTGATACCGCATGGGGATCACCGCCGAGCCCAACCGGATCCGCGAGGTGTGCTGCCCCACCGCCGCGAAGAACGGCAACGGCGAGGACAGGTAGTGGTCGAAATGCCGCTGATACGCCCACCCCGCCTGGTACCCCAGCTCCTCGGCCGCCCGGTAGAGCGCGATCCCGTCCCGCAGGCCCTGGCCGGGGTCGTCGGTCCACGAGACGCGGGTGTTGAAGCCCAGCGTGCGCGTCGACACCACGGCGGTCATGCCGCACCCACCGGCAGCGAGGCGAGCAGGGTGCGGGTGTACTCCTCCTGCGGCGAGTCGAAGATCGACGCGACCGTCCCGTGCTCCACGACCCGCCCGGTCCGCATCACCGACACGGTGTGGGCGAGCTGGCGCACCAGCGACAGGTCGTGCGACACGAACACGTAGGTGAGCCCGAGGTCGGCCTGCAGCCGCAGCAGGGTCTCCACGATGTCCGCCTGCACGCTGACGTCCAGGGCGGAGGTGGGCTCGTCGAGCACGATGACGTCCGGGCGCAGGACCAGTGCCCGGGCGATCGCCACCCGTTGTCGTTGCCCGCCGGAGAGCGCGGAGGGCTTGCGGGACACCAGCTCCTCGCCCAGCCCCACCGACCGCAGCGTCTCGCGGACGAGCTCCCGACGCGAGGCCGGGTCCCCGATCCGGTACCGGTCGAGGGGCTCGCGGACCAGCCGCTCCACCTTCCACGTGGGATCGAGCGAGGTGAACGGGTTCTGGTAGACGAGCTGCAGGTGCCGCCGCACGCTGCGCAGCGAGGCGTGCGAGCGGCCGTGCAGCTCCTCGCCCGCCACGACGATCCGCCCGGAGTCCGGCTGCTCGAGGCCGAGCAGCAGCCGGATCGCCGTCGTCTTGCCCGAGCCCGACTCACCGACCAGGGCGTGGGTGGTCCCGGCCGGTACGGCGAAGGACACGTCGTCGACCGCGGTCAGCGAGCCGAACGTCTTCGTGACGCCCTGGACCTCGATCCTGGCCGGGTCGCCCGCGCGCCCCTCGCCCACGGCACGCAGGTCGGCGTACCGGTCCGGGTTGAGCGCGGGCACGTCCGCGTGCAGCTGACGGGCGTACGCCGAGGTGGGGTTCGCGAACACCTCCGCGGTGGTCCCGGCCTCCTGGATCCGGCCGTCCTTGAGCACGATCAGGCTCTCGGCGCGCTCGGCGGCGATGGCGAGGTCGTGGGTGATCAGCAGCAGGCTGATCCCGAGGTCGGCGCGCAGCGTGGAGAGCAGGTCGAGGATCCGCTTCTGGATGGTGACGTCGAGGGCGGAGGTCGGCTCGTCGGCGACCAGCAGCGACGGCCGCGGCAGCACGGCGAGCCCGATGAGGACCCGCTGCAGCATCCCGCCGGAGAGCTCGTGGGGGTGGGCCGCGAACACCCGCTGCGGGTCGGTCAGCCCGACCTGCGCGAAGGTCTCGAGGACGGCCTCACGCCGGTCCTCCTTCGCCAGCCCGTCCACGAGCTCCGCGGCCTCCAGGGCCTGCACCCCGATCGTCCGGACCGGGTTGAGCGCGCTGGCGGGGTCCTGCGGCACGAAGCCCAGGGTGCGCCCGCGCAACGGCCGGAACCGCCGTTCGGGCAGGCCGAGCACCTCCCGCCCGGCGAGCTCGACGTGCCCGGTCGCGCGCCCGGACGCGGGCAGCAGCCGCAGCAGGGCCCGGGCGATGGTGGACTTCCCGGAACCGGACTCGCCGATCAGCGCCAGGCTGCCGCCCGCACCCAGCGCCAGGTCCACACCGGACACCACCTGCCTGCCGCCGTAGGCGACCGAGAGTCCGGACACCTGGAGCAGGGGTGCGGTCGTGGTGCTCGCGGGACGGGTCAACGTGCTGGTCAGTCGGTCTTGCGGAGCCATCGGCTGATCCTGTTCACGGAGAGGACGGTGACGATCGTGACGAGTGCGGGCGCGTAGATCAGCCAGGGCGCGAGCGGGTACTCGCGGCCCGCCGAGATCAACAGCCCCCAGTCCGACGCGGGCGGCGGGTCCCCGTAGCCGAGGAACGCGAGGCTGGCGATCACCAGGATGGACAGCCCGAACTGCAGCACGGCGAGCTGGAGCACGGAGCGGGAGGCGTTGGGCAGCACGTGCCGGAGCAGCACGTGCGCCCGCGACCCGCCGAGCACCAGCGAGGCCTCGACGAACACCGCGCTGCGGGCCTTGAGCACCTCCGAGCGCAGCACCCGGGCGAACACCGCGACCGCCGAGACGCCGGTCGCGATGGCCGCGTTGATCGTCTGGAAGCCCAGCGCGCTGACGACGACGACGGCGAGCAGGAAGCTCGGGATCGCCAGCAGCACGTCGACGAACCGGGCCAGGACGGTGTCGACGAGGCCGCCGAGGAAGCCGGACAGCAGCCCGATCAGCCCCCCGACCACGAGCCCGATCAGGACCGCCACGAGCGCGCTCGACACCGACGACGCGGTGCCGTGCACGACGCGGGCGAACTCGTCCCGTCCGAGGTGGTCGGTGCCGAACCAGTGCGCCGCGCTCGGCGGCGCGAACAGGTCGGCCGGGACCCCGTTGACCGGGTCCTGGCCGCTGAACACCCCGGGCGCGACCGACCAGCCGACGACCAGGGCCACGACCAGGAACGACAGCACGACGGTCGGCGGGACCCGCCAGGTGCGGCGGACCCGGGCGGGTACCGGGGCCTCCGTCGCGGTGACGGCGGTGAGGGTCATGCGTTCGCTCCCACTTCCGGGCGGGCCTGGAGCGTCACCCGCGGGTCGAGCAGCGGGTAGACGAGGTCCGCGAGCAGGTTGACGACGACGAACACAACCGCCGCCAGCGTCACCACGGCCTGCAGCACCGGCAGGTCCTGGCTGGCCACCGAGCGCTCGACGAGGTTGCCGATGCCCGTCCGCCCGAACACCGCCTCGGTGATCACCGCGCCGCCGAGCACCTCGCCGATCATCAGCGCGAGCACGGTCACCACCGGCAGCGACGAGGGCTTGAGCAGGTGCTTGAGCAGCATCCGCAGCCTGCCGAGGCCGCGCGAGCGGGCCACGCCCGCGTACTCCTGGGCCGCCTCGTGGTCGAGGTTCGCGATCAGCACCTCGGCGATCTGGGCGGACACCCAGATCCCCAGGGTGAGGGCGGCGAAGAAGGTGGCCACCGGCCCGTCGGTGTCGATGGCCCGGAACAGCCCGAGGCCGAACGAGAAGACCTGGATGAGCAGCAGCCCGACCAGGAAGCCCGGCACCGACAGGAACAGCGACGGCACCGACCGCAGCGCCGTGCTGAACGGCCGCGGGAGGTAGTGCACGCCGAACGCGATGGCGAAGGAGAGCACCACCGCGATCGTCAGCGACGCCGCCGCCAGCACGAGCGTGGACGGCAGCACCTCGCCGATCATGTCCGCGACCGACCGGTTGGACCGCAGCGAGACGCCGAGGTCCCCGGTCACGAAGCGGGACAACGACTCCCACAGCTGGACGAGGACCGGCCGGTCGAGCCCGTAGTAGGAGACGATCCGGGCGATCTCCTCCTCCGTGAACCCGTTCTGCGGGTTGCGCAGGGTGGTGGTGACCGGGTCCCCGGGCAGCACGCTGATCACCCAGAAGGTGAAGACGTAGGTGAGCAGGACGACGACGACGGCCTGGCCCGCACGGCGCAGCGCGAAGCCTCCGTACCCGCTCACGTGGGATCGCCGATCCACGCGGTGTAGTAGTTCGCGTAGGCGATGCCGTTGTAGGTCACGTCGTGCACCCGCGGGGACTGCAGGTACAGCCGCTGCACGATCTGGGTGATCGGCACGAAGTAGCCCTGGTCGAGCACGTAGCCCTGCAGCTCGTCGAGCTGGGCGTCGCGCAGCGCCGGGTCGCTGGCCCCGGCGATCGAGGTGGCCAGCTCGGTGAGCTTCGCGTCGCTCTGGCCGAGGCCGAACCAGTTCTCGCCCTTGTTCGCGTCGGTCAGGACGCCGCCGACGGTGCCCGCGTCGATGAAGCTGCGGGTGATCTCGTAGGCGGGGACGGTCTCGCCGCCGACCTTGACGCGCTGGCCGTAGGTGACGACGTCGTAGGCCTGGATACCCACCTCGAACCCGATGCCGCGCAGCTGCTGGGCGATCAGCTCGTCGACCGCCTTGGAGGTGGCGAGGTACGGGTTGGGGTACAGGGTCAGCGCGAGCTTCGTGCCGTTCTTGGTACGCACGCCGTCGGGCCCCTTGGCCCAACCCGCCTCGTCGAGCAGCGCCTCGGCCTTCGCGGAGTCGTGGGCGAAGGCCGCCTTGTGGTCGGTCGCGCCGGGGACGTTGCTCTGGATGAACGACTCCGCCGCCAGCCAGTCCGGGGTGTACACGGTGGCGAGGATCTGGTCGCGGTCGATGCCGTGCTGCAGGGCCTGGCGGACCTTGACGTCGTCGAAGGGGGCGACCTTCGTGTTGATCGCGAACCCGTTGACGAAGCCCAGGTAGCGGGGCGCGGCGACCGAGAAGCCCTGGGCCTTGAAGGTCTCGAGCTCCTTCGGCGACGGGTTGTAGGCGATGTCGGCCTGGTTCGACTGGACCGACGAGGTCCGGACCTGCTGCTCGCCGACGAGCTTGTAGGTGATCGAGTCGATCCGCGCCGGGCCCTGGTGGCTCAGCGCCTCCGGCGCCCAGTCGTAGTCCGCGCGCTTGCGCAGCACCACGACGTCGTCGTCCTTCCAGGACTCGACGACGTACGGTCCGCTGCCGATGTCGTTGGACAGGTCCGCCTGCTGCTCGGCGGGCAGCGCCAGGCTCTTCGGCGAGATGAGGATCGAGCCGTGGTAGCCCAGCGTCGGGATGAAGCCGAGGGTCGGCGAGGAGAAGGTGACCTTCACCGTGGCCGGGTCGACGGCCTGCGCGGCCTGGTAGGTCTTGGGGAACAGGCCGATCGGGTTGATCCCGCGGGTCGCGTCGCCCTTCGACCACATGTCGAGGTTCGCGACGACCGCGGCGGCGTCGAGCGGGGTGCCGTCCGAGAACGTGACCCCCTCCCGCAGGCGCAGGGTGAACTCGGTGGCGTCCGCGTTCTGCTCCCAGCTCTGCGCGATCCAGGGCGAGGTCTTGCCGTTCTCGTCGACGTACACGAGCTTGTCCGTGACGTGGCCCCAGATGTGGCCCTGGAAGCTCGAGATCGCGCTGTTGTTCGGGATCCAGGTGTCGCCGAGCGAGTCGATCAGGAAGGTCAGGTCCCCGCCCTCCTGCGCGGAGCCCGCGTCCGTGGACTGCGCGCCGCCCGCACAGGCGGTGGCGACGAGCACGGTGGTGAGGATGCCGATCGCTGCCTGCCACGCGCGCCGGGCGCGGGTGCGGGTGGTTCTCATGGGGGGTTCTTCTCTCTCGGGGTGACGGGGTCGAGGGTCAGGGGGTGAGCAGGCGGCGGCCCGCGGCCAGCAGGGCGGTGTCCTCCTGCGGCGGGTGGACGCGGACGCAGAGCACGTCTCGCAGGTGCCGTTCGAAGGGCTGGTGGCGGGTCAGCGCGGGGTTGCCGAGCGCGGCGACCGCGGTCTGGACCGCGGTGATCGCGGACCGGGCGATCTGCACCTTGAGCAGCGAGAGCTGCGGCAGGTGCCCGCTGTCCCTGCTGTCCCTGCTGCTGCTCGGCGTGGTCACGCCGCTCGCCCAGGAGCTGCTGTTCCGCGGCGTCGTCGCGACGGCCCTGCTGCGCCACGGCGCGGTGGTCGGCGTCCTGGGCAGCACCCTG
>NZ_JACBXB010000171.1 GCF_013870575.1 Pseudonocardia pini | reverse complement strand
GGCGAACCCGCGGTCGCGCCGTGCCCGCGGGTACGTGGTGCAGGGGCAGGACCACCGCGGCGAGCCGGTCGTAGCGCAGCAGACGCCGATCCGGCGCCCGCGCCGCAGAGCCTCTCCGCCGCCGTCGCCGTCCCCCGCTCGCTCGCCGAGCTCGACGCCGTCGAGGTGGACGAGCGGACGCTGGAGGCGGTGCTGGCGCTGCTGCGCGAGCACCTCAACCTCGCCGACGTCCAGCCCGAGGACGACTTCTTCGACCTCGGCGGATCGTCGGCCGTGCTCGTGCACATCCTGGGCCGGGTCAAGGTCCTGCTGGGCGCGGACGTCGACATCCGGGAGTTCCTGGCCCGCCCGACGCCGTTGGGCCTGGCCCGCGCGGCCGTCTCGGCCCGGCAGGCGGGGACCAGCGCGGTCAGGCTGCTGCGCCCCGGCCAGGGCAGGCCCGTCTACCTGCTGTGCGACGTGCTCGGCCAGCTCAACTCCTTCCACACGCTCGTGCAGCGGCTCGGCACCGAGCGGCCGGTCTACGGCCTGGCCCCGGCGGTCTCGCGGGCGGACGGCAGCAGGCGTTCCATCTCCGAGGTCGCCGCCGACGTGACCGAGCAGCTGGCACAGGCGCAGCCGACCGGGGAGTTCTCCCTGCTCGGCTACTCGTTCGGCGGGTTGGTGGCCTACGAGGCGGCCCACCGGCTGAGCGGGCGGGGCCGGGAGATCGCCTATCTCGGCCTGATCGACGTGGCCTCCCCGGAGGCCGTCCTCTCCCCCGCCGAGATCCGCGCGAAGCGCTGGTCGCAGCGGCTGGACAAGGTGAGGGCGGACGCTCCGGGCACCGCCGTCCGGTTCGCCCGGCGCAGGCTCGGCCGCCCGGTCGCGGACGACACCCAGGTCGATCCCGAGCTGGCGGGCTACCAGCAGGTCTTCGACACCCACCTGCCCGCCCGCTACCACGGCGCCGTCGTGTACTACGAGGCCGAGGAGCAGCTGCCGGTCGTCGGCAGCCAGCTGGCGGTGTGGAAGCGCAGCGCGCCGAACATGCTGGTCACCTCGATCCCGGGCGACCACGAGTCGCTGCTCGCCGAGCCCGCCGTCACCGCGGTCGCCGCGCGCATCTCGGCCACCCTCCGCTGACCCCACGCGAGAAGGCCCGGCAGGCTGTGCCTGCCGGGCCTTCTCGTGTCTCCGCTGTCAGCGTCCGACTCAGAGTCAGACTCAGCGTCCGACGAACCTCAGCACGACCGACCGGGCCACCAGACCCAGGAAGGTCATGTTGGTGACCAGGTAGCGCCGCCAGAGCTTGCGCGGCTCCAGCATCAGCCGCCAGGCCCACTCGAGCCCGGCCTTCTGCAGCGGGACGGGGGCGCGCTTGACGTAGCCCGCGAGCACGTCGAACGCCCCGCCCACGCCCAGGATCACCGGGGTGTCGAGCGCCTCGCGCTGGCGCTCGCTCCAGATCTCCTTCATCGGCGCGGGCATGCCCATGAGCAGCACGTCCGCGCCGGACCCGCGGATCTGCGCGGTGACCTCCGCGTCCTGCTCGCGGGTGAAGTAGCCGTTGCGCGAGCCCGCGATCCGCACGCCCGGGTAGCGCTCGTGCACCACGCGGACCAGGGCGTCGAGCCGCTCCTGGGTGGTGCCGAGCAGGAACACGGACAGGCCGCGCTCGTTGCCCACCCGGAGCAGCTCCATCATCAGGTCGACGCCGGTGACCCGGTGCGGCACCGGGTCGCCGCCCCACGGGGAGACCCAGACCAGCGGGGTCCCGTCGGCGACGACCATGTCGGCCGCGTGGACGGACTCGGCCAGCTGCGGGTCCTGCCGCATCATCATCAGGATGGCCACGTTCACCGTGACGATCGTGTGGGACCGCCGCTGCGGGCAGTCGATCCAGGACAGTGCCCGGTCGACGGCCTGGTCCAGGTCGACGGTGTCGAACCTGCACCCCATGAGCTCCGCGGTCGGCGGCGGGAGGGTGTCCCCGCCGGGCGCGCCTGCCGGGTCGATGTGAGTACTCATGATCAGATCAGGTGCAGCGAGCGCTCGCGGCCGGTGAGAATGGCCTGGGCGTAGAGGTGCCAGGCCCACTCGTAGGGCCTGGTCTCGCGGTTGAGCACCAGCGCGGGCAACCGGTCGCCCCCCTCGCCGTCGCCGCGACCGGCCAGCACCTTGGCGTGCCGGGCGGTACGGCCGAACCGCCCGCTCTCGATCTCGACGGAGCGCCAGATCGTCCGGTCCGGGTCCACCATGCTGCGCCCCAGCTCGTTGCGGTCCACCCAGGTCGCGCTGCGCTCGACGGCCGCGGCGACCTCCGGGTCCTCCCCCCGCTCGCGGACGGCGGCGGCGTAGGCCAGCAGCGCCATCGGCGCCATCGCGTGCTGGTGCACCGAGTACACGGGATAGCGGTCGGCGGTCTCACCGGTGCGCGAGTCGTACTGCCACCACCACTGACCCAGCGGGCCCTGCAGCTCCATCAGGCGGGTCGCGAGGCGCCGGGCACGGTCGTAGGACCCGGCGGAGTCGATGGTGGTCGAGGCGAAGGACAGCGCCTGCAGGGCGTAGATCTGGTCGGCGAAGTTCGCGACGTGCCTGCGCGCGCGGTGGCCGAGCGCCGCCCGCTTGGTGGCGTGCGGCATCACGTCCGACCCGGCCTCGTCGAACCGGGCGTGCACGTCCGTCATGACGGCGTCGGCGAACTCGCGCGTGCTCTCCGCGGGGCGCCGGGAGTACTCGTGCAGCAGCCCCGACAGCAGCCAGGAGGCCTCCATCGAGGTGATCGTGGTGCTGAAGGTCCGCCGGTCGCCGAGCTCGAGCCCGGTCTCGCGCAGCAGCTGTTCCAGGTCCGCCTCGCCGTGCAGGGCGTTGGCCCACACCAGCAGGCCCAGCCCGCCGGGGTAGGGGGTGGCGGCGAGCCGCTCGCGGGCGGCGCGCAGGGCCGCGGCGGGCGAGGCACCGATGGTCTGCCACGCGCTGGGGTCCCAGCGGTCGACGCCGATCAGGCAGATCAGCGTGCTGGTGATGGCCTCGGTCCCCAGCGTGGGGCCCCAGGTGCCGGTGCGGAGCTGGCGGTCCCACAGCGCCTCGGCGGGGTTCCAGCTGTCCCGGATCCCCCGCACGGAGAGCTCGACATGGCCCTCCACCCCGATGGGCTGTCCCTCGTCCACGACGGTTCCTCTCGACTGAGCATGCTCGGGGGCACTCACGGTGCGAACGGCTCCGGCCGCTCCGCCTTGTCCAACAACCAGGCGATCGCCTGGGCGCCGCGCTCGGCGGCCAGCCCGTCGCCGAACGGGTTCGTGCGGGTCGGCGGGGTGAAGTCCCCGTCGAGGAAGCGCTTGGCCGCCACCGAGATCGACTCCGGGTCGGTGCCGACGAGCACGGCCCACCCGCTCTCCACGGCCTCGACGCGCTCGGTCACGTCCCGCAGCACGACCGTGGGCACGCCGAACGACGGGGCCTCCTCCTGGATGCCCCCGGAGTCGGTGAGCACGAGGGTGGAGAGGGAGAGCACGCGGCACAGCTCGGGATAGGCCAGCGGGCCGGTGGTGTGGATCCGGGGGTGCCCGGCGAGCACCGCCTCGACCTGCGCGCGGACGGCGGGGTTCGGGTGCGTCGGCACCACGCACAGCAGGTCGGGGTGGTCGTCCACGACCTGGCGGACGGCGTCCATGACGCGGTCCAGCGGCTCACCCCAGGACTCCCGCCGGTGGGCCGTGACCAGCAGCAACCTACCGCGGCCCGCCTCGACCTCGCGGAGCAGCTCCCCGACGCGGGGGTCCGTGGGCGTGCTGCCCGCGGCCGCCTTCGCGGTGGCCACCACGGCGTCGACGACGGTGTTGCCGGTCAGCAGCACCCGGTCGCCGTCGAGGCCCTCCCGGGCCAGCGCCTCGACCGCGCGCCGGGTGGGGGCGAGGTGCAGGTCGGCGAACACGCTCAGCATGCGCCGGTTCGCCTCCTCCGGGAACGGCGCGGAGAGGTCCCCCGAACGCAGCCCGGCCTCGAGGTGGACGACCGGGATCCGGCGCCACATGGCCACCAGGCCGCCGACCAGCGCGGTCGTGGTGTCGCCCTGGACGACCACGGCCGCCGAGTCCGCGAGCACGGGATCGAGCTGCGTGGTGACCTGCGCGACGAGCTCGGGCTGGGACCCGGTGGTCCGCGCGAGGTCGAGCCGGACGTCGGGGGTCAGCCCGAAGGCCGCCAGTGCCTGGTCCACCGGAACGCCGTGCTGACCGGTCGCGACGATGACCGGTTCGACGATTCCGCCATTTCGAAGTGCAACGGCGAGTGGAGCCAACTTGATTGCTTCGGGCCTGGTGCCCAACACGAGGTGGACCCTCGGCAACGACATCGATTTCTCCATGCACAGGTGTCGTCTGTGACGTGTCTATGAACATCCTGTGATTCGCGGAGAGGCGCCGCCGTGTTACCGATGGAGGGCGTGATCATCACTCCGGATGAGACGTAAACGTCACTTTAGTGGCGTGGCTCACAATGGCGGCGCGCCGGCTCACGATCCGGCCACGCGCACGCGGGCGCAGCACCCGGATGCACTACGGTGAGGTCCGGCGGCCCTCGCACCTGGCACGGCCATGCCGCAGCCCCACCGGGCGCGCTCCGGTGTCGAACGCAGAAGGTGTACGAAGACGATATGGACCGCCGACAGTTCCTGTCGACCGCTGCCGTCGCCGGCGCAGCCTTGGTCTCGCTCGGGTGCGCGAGCTCCGCGACGCCGACCGCCCCCACATTCTTCGGTTCACTCCCGGGCTTCAAGGGATTTAACCTGTTGGACATCTTCAACGCGGGGCTGCCGTACAAGCGGTATGAGGAATCCGATTTCGACATGCTCGCGGAATGGGGTTTCACGTTCGTCCGGCTGCCGCTGTCCTATCAGTTCTGGGCGTCGGGCGACCCGACCACGTGGCTGCGGATCGACCCGTTCGCGATCGAGGACAACGTGGCGCGCGCGATCCGGCTCGGCGCCGAGCGCGGCATCCACGTGTGCCTCAACTTCCACCGCGCCCCCGGCTACTGCGTGAACTCCCCCGCGGAGCCGCTGGACCTGTGGACGGACGACGTGGCGCTGGAGGCGTGCGCCTTCCACTGGGCGTACTTCGCCGAGCGGTTCGCCGACGTCCCGCCCGCGCAGCTGAGCTTCAACCTGCTCAACGAGCCCGGCGACGTGACCGCCGAGGCCTACGACCGCGTGCACCGGCGGCTCGTCGGCGCCATCCGCGAGATCGACCCGGACCGGCCGATCATCTGCGACGCGCGGGGCTGGGGGAACGACCCCGTCCCGATCGACTACGGCCCGGACGTGGCGCTGAGCGCCCGCGGCTACACGCCCCGCGAGCTCAGCAGCTGGAACGCGCCGTGGCTCGACGAGCGGTGGCCCGTCCCCACCTGGCCGCTGCAGAAGTACGAGAACGACCAGCTGGTGACGGTGGACAAGGAGTACCTGCGGCGCAAGGACGTCGAGCCGTTCGAGGCGGTGCAGCGGGCGGGCACGGGCGTGCACGTCGGCGAGTTCGGCGTCTACCGCGGCGCCCCGCACGACGTGTCGCTGCGCTGGACCGAGGACTACCTGTCGCTGTGGAAGGGCGCGGGCTTCGGCTGGGCGATGTGGGGGATGTACGGGGACTTCGGGATCCTCGACAGCGAGCGCACCGACGTGGCCTACGAGAACTTCCGGGGCCACAAGCTGGACCGCCGCCTCCTCGAGCTGATGCGCTCGTACCTGTAGGAGCACACCACGAGCAGACGGGCGGCACCCCACGAAGGGATGCCGCCCGTCCGCCGTCTCCGGCTCAGTACGCCCCGGTCCCCCGGGTCACCGCGCCGACGGTCTTCCAGAGGATCAGCGCGTCGAGCGCCAGCGTCCAGCTCTCGACGTACCGCAGGTCGAGCCGCACGGACTCCTCCCAGCTCAGGTCGCTGCGCCCGCTGACCTGCCAGAGCCCCGTGAGGCCCGGCTTGACCAGCAGCTTGCGCAGCGCGTCCCGGGAGTAGGTGGCCACCTCGGCGGGCAGCGGCGGCCGCGGCCCGACGAGCGACATCGACCCGGCCAGGACGTTGAACAGCTGCGGCAGCTCGTCGAGCGAGTACTTGCGCAGCATCGCCCCGGTCCGCGTGATCCGCGGGTCGTTGCGCATCTTGAACAGCGGCCCGGCCGCCTCGTTGTCCCGCGCGAGGTCGGCGAGCAGCCGTTCGGCGTCGACCACCATCGTGCGGAACTTGAGGACCTTGAACTCCTGGCCCTTCCGCCCCACCCGGACCTGGGAGAAGAAGACCGGCCCGCCGCCGTCGAGCTTGATCATCACGGCGATGGCCAGCAGCACCGGCGCCAGCAGCAGGACCAGCGCGGCCGCCCCGGCCCGGTCGATGCACCCCTTGACGATCTTGGGGACACCGGTGAAGACCGGCTCGGTGAGCTTGAGCAGGGGCAGCCCGTCCACCGGCGCGACGTGCAGCCGGGGGCCCGCGAACTCCATGAGCCCGGGCTGCACCACGAGCTCGACGCCACTGCCCTCGAGGTCCCAGGAGAGCTGGTGCAGCCGTCTGTTGCTCCAGCCGGTCGCGGGGGCCACGGCGACCACGCGGTAGCCGCCCGAGCGGGCCGTGAGGTTGACGGCCTCCAGGTCGCCGACGACGGGGACGCCCTCGATCTCGACGGACTCCGCGGGGCCGGTCCCCGACGGCGTGCAGACACCGGTGATCCGCCAGCCGTGGTACGGGTCCTTGACCGTGCGGCGGACGAGGTCGACGACCGCCTCCTCGTCCCCGACCACGAGCACCGGGTGCAGGCAGCGCCCCTCCCGCCGCAGCCCGTGGAGGCGCTGTCGCAGCAGGTACCGGCCCGCGATGGCCAGCAGGCCCGCCACCGGGATCGCGCCGAAGACCCACTGCCGGGTGCCCGGGGCGCCGACGAGGAGCCCGACCATCCCGAGGATCACCGCGGAGGCGATGATCGCCCGCAGCAGCCTGCTGAACTCTTCGGAGCCCTGGCCCAGGATGCGGGAGTCCCAGCTGCGGGTGGCGAAGACGGCGTAGAGCGTGCCGACCACTGTGGCCCCGGCGACCAGCGCGATCGCGGAGCGCGTGTCGAAGGTCCACAGCAGACCGGTCGCCAGGCCCACGGAGACCGCGAGGACCACCGCGAGGGTGTCCGACGCGATGACCGCGCGTTGGTAGCGGCGTTCCCATCGCGGCACGCGGCCGCGGACCTCGAACGGCCGGACGCCGGTGTCGTCGGTGGTGCTGTCGTAGGTGGTCTCCCGCTGAGCGGGGATGGGTACGGCACGGGACGGTGAGGGTCCCTGCCCGATCTCGCTGCTCAGCGCGACCACTCCCCTGACTGGCGAGTCATCGTGAGTACCGTCCGTAGTCGTCTCGTGCCATACGCCTCTCCGAGCCCCCGAGGGCGTACGAGCTGCACACGATGACTGCTCGTCAAATCAGATGAGACCGTTACTCCTGTAGGACGCAACACGAGGTCGTTACCAGGGGTTCATGCACCCAAGGTGACGAACGTCTCCGCGTTACGCCAATCGGCGCATCCGTTCGAGCTAATGAGCGGAGGGTGACGGAGCGCGACCGTTCGATGCCGCTGCGGCGACCGGCCCCGCGTCGACCCGCGGGACCACGTCGAGCAGGGCGTGGTGCGCGTCGGCGATCTTGCGGTGTCCCGCGACCGACGGGTGGCAGCGGTCGGCGAGGGTGTCGCGCGCGAAGTCGACGAGGCCGTTGAGCCGGAGGTAGCGCGCGTTCGGCCGGGTGGCGATGAGCTCCTGCTGGAGCTGCTCGACCGTGGCGAGGCTCTTCTTGGAGCGCGGGTACAGCACGGCGTTCGGGAAGCCGACGCCCGCGACGACCACGGGCCAGCCCCGCTCCTCCATCAGGTCCAGGAAGGTCGTGAGCTCGCGGCGGTACTCGTCGTGCGGCATCCGCGGATAGCCGCCCGCCAGGCGGATGGTGACGTTCTTCACAACAATCTTCGCGACGGTCGTGGCGATCTCGCGGGCCCGCTTCGCGCGGTCCTCGGAGTAGTACGGCCGCGCGTCGAGCCCCACGACCCCCTTCCAGTTCTCGGGCCCGTGGCGCTCGATGGCCTCCTCCACGAAGCGCGGCGGGTGCACGAGGCTCTCGGTCTGCCCGGTGCTGATCAGGACCAGGTCCGGCTTGAACTTGTCCAGCCGCGGCACGAGCTCGGTGCACTCGTCCACCCGCCTGCTGGCCTTGGCCTTCATCAGGATCGCCTCGGCCTGGAGGTCCTTCGCGAGGAGCCGGGGGTAGGAGTTCTCGCGGACGCCCAACCCGGCGGCGAGGCTGTCCCCGAGGACAGCGATGCGCGGGTTGGCCGGGATCGTCAGCCTGCTGTCGGCCATGGGGCCTCCTGTCCGGTGTCACGGCGCCCGGTGGCGCGCGGATCACCGAGAGGATCGTCGCGGCCCCGGAAGCGTTATCAGCGCGTCCCGCAGCCTGTCCTCCGGGAGCGGGCGGCGGACGGGCATACTCGTCCGCAGAGCCTCCGGCCGGAGTTCGCAGCGCAGCAGCCGTGGCCGCGCCCGCAGGGTGCCGCCCGCCCAGCCGCCGTCACCCCGTGGGAGCCCCGATGCGCC
>NZ_JACBXB010000170.1 GCF_013870575.1 Pseudonocardia pini | reverse complement strand
GAACGGACCCGCCCCCTGAGCTGGGAACCCGGCTCGGACGTGGCTCTGGGCGGCCTGCTCCGCGAGCGCTTCGGCCACGAGGTCGCCGAGCGCCTGGTGGAGCCGCTGCTCGGCGGTGTCTACGCAGGCAGGGTCGATTCGCTGGGCCTCAGAGCCACCATCCCCACCCTGGCCGCGGCCCTGGACGCGGGGGCGGTGTCCCTGACCGAGGCAGCGACCAGAGCCACCACCCCACCCCCCGCGAGTCCCCCGGTCTCGACGCGCGAGTCCCCCACTCTCGACGCGCGAGTCGGACACCCCACCCCCGCGAGTCCCCCGGTTTCGACGCGCGAGTCGGACACCGTGGACGCGCGGGTCGGACAGGGCGGTCCCGCGGGTCTCGTGAGTGCAGGTCGCCCGACCGACCCCGCCGGCTCCGGTGGACCCCGGGTCTCGGGGCAGACCGCGGGTGCGGTGTTCGGCGCGGTCCGCGGGGGGTACCGGGTGCTGCTCGAGGCGCTGCTCTCGGCGTCGAAGGCGGAGCTGCGGCTGGGCACGACCGTCCGTGAGCTCGCTCGGACCGCCCGGGGATGGCGTCTGACCTCCGGGCCGACCACCGCCCCCGAGCAGCTCGAGGTCGACGCCGTGGTGCTCGCCGTCCCGGCGCCTGCGGCGGCGAGGCTCGTGGCGGGCACCGAGGCGGCAGGGCCGCTGGGGGAGATCGAGCTGGCGTCGTCCGCGGTGGTGGCGCTGGCGTACGGGGACGTCGCGGGGCCGGACACCTCGGGGGTCCTGGTCGCGGCGGACGAGCCGCTGGCGATCAAGGCGGCCACGCACTCGTCGACCAAGTGGGCCCACGTCTCGCCCGACGGCCTCCTGCGCCTGCGGGTGTCGATGGGTCGGTTCGGCGAGGTGGCGTCGCTGCAGGTCGACGACGCGGAGCTGGTCGCCCGCGCCCGCCGTGACCTGGAGACCCTCCATGGGATCACCGCCGCGCCGGTCGACGTGCACGTGCAGCGATGGGGCGGTGGCCTCCCGCAGTACGCGGTCGGCCACGGCGGGCGGGTGGCGGCGATCGAGGCCGCGACGGCGGGGCTACCGGGCCTCGAGGTCGTCGGCGCGGCCCTGCACGGAGTCGGGGTCCCCGCGTGTATCGGGACGGCGCGGTTGGCCGCGGATCGCCTCGCCACGGAGCTGCTGGGCGCCGATCGACGGTGACCGGGCGAGGGATTCGCACCCCTGAGCCCTTGATCAGTCCGCTGACCCACCCGTGCCGTAAACGGCGTCGATGGGTCGGACGCGGCGATCTGGGGTCCGCTGGGCCGCGGAGGGCTCCAGGTGGTTCGAGGCCTGCGGTGGCGCGTGTCGCCGGTCTGGTCTCGAACTCGTGTGGGGGAGCCGGAGTGGGGTGGGTCTCGGTCGGCCGGGGTGCAGGCCGTGGCAGCATGAGGCCCATGGCCCGCCTCGACTACGCCGAGCTGAACGCGACGATCCGCTACACCATGTGGTCGGTGTTCCGGGTGGAACCCGGCAGGCTCGGCGAGGACCGCGCGGCCGCCGCCACGCAGGCCGCCGAGTTCGTGGACCAGCTCCAGGGCAAGGGCGTGGTGGTGCGCGGGGTGTACGACCTCGCGGGTGTGCGGGCGGACGCGGACTACATGGTCTGGTGGCACGCGGACAACCTCGAGGCGCTGCAGGCGGCCTACGCGGACCTGCGCCGCGAGACGAGCCTCGGGCGGGCGTCCACCCCGGTCTGGAGCCAGGTCGCGCTGCACCGCCCGGCGGAGTTCAACAAGAGCCACATCCCGGCGTTCCTCGCCGGTGAGGACCCCAAGCGCTACGTCTGCGTGTACCCGTTCGTCCGCTCCCTGGAGTGGTACCTCCTGCCGGACGACGAGCGTCGCAAGATGCTCGCCGACCACGGCAAGGAGGCCCGCGACTACCCGGACGTGCGGGCCAACACCGTCCCGGCCTTCGCCCTCGGCGACTACGAGTGGATCCTCGCCTTCGAGGCGGACGAGCTGCACCGGATCGTCGACCTCATGCGCCACCTGCGCGGCACGGAGGCCCGCCGCCACGTCCGCGAGGAGATCCCCTTCTACACCGGCCCCCGGGTCGAGGTCGGGGACCTGGTCAGCACGCTCCCGTAGGAGCCACCTCGTGGGCGCACGGGATCTCCCGTGCGCCCCGGGCCGCAGTGGCTACTCCGCGGGCTCGAGCGTCATCGAGATCGAGTTGATGCAGTACCGCAGGTCCGTGGGGGTGGGGTAGCCCTCGCCCTCGAACACGTGCCCCAGGTGGCTGTGGCAGGCGGCGCAGACGACCTCGACCCGGCGCATGCCGAGCGTGGTGTCCACCTTCTCGATCACGGCGGCGTCCTCCGGTGCGTAGAAGGAGGGCCAGCCGCAGTGCGACTCGAACTTCGTCTCGGACTTGAACAACTCCGCGCCACAGGCGCGACAGTGGTAGACCCCGACCGTCTTGGTGTCGGTGTACTCCCCGACGAACGGGCGCTCGGTCCCCGCCTGGCGGAGCACCTGGTACTCGGCGGGGCTGAGCTGCTCCCGCCACTCGGCCTCGGTCTTCACGACCGCGGCGGCGGGCTCGGTCGAGGACGTCTCACGGCTGAACAGACCCATGCGTTCACGCTAACCCTTCCCGGCATCGGATGCCGTAGACCAGAACGCCGGGAGGGCCGCAGATGTTTCGCGCTACAACCAGGTGCCGAGCACGAACACGAGCGCGTTCGCGACGACCCACACCACGCCCACCAACAGCAGCACGACGACGCCGACCGCCGCCCAGTACCGCCCGCCCTGCGCGCGGTTGGCGGACTCCGCGAAGTCCGACACCCCGTCCAGGTACCCCTCGACCGTGAACGACGGCCGGTCCCGCTGCATGCGGTCCAGGTGCTCGGCGAACGCACGGGCCTCCGGGTCGGCGGGATCCAGACCGCACAGCTCGTCGTCGAAACGACGCGTCCAGCCCTCGCTCATGTCGGCCAGGGTAGCCCCGATGATCGGCGCGAGCCGGTAGGTTCGCCGCCATGGCGGCGAAGTCGGTCATCCTGCTGGACGTCGGTGGGCGCGAGGTGCGGCTCACCAGCCCGGACAAGGTCGTCTTCCCGGAGCTCGGGATCACCAAGCGCGAGGTGATGGAGTACTACCTCGCCGTGGCCGAGCCGATGGTGAAGGTCCTCCGCGAACGGCCGACCAACCTCAAGCGCTATCCCGACGGCGTCGACGGCGAGCCGTTCTTCGCCAAGCGGCTGCCGAAGGGCGCGCCGGACCACATCGAGACCGCGAAGGTCACCTTCCCCAGCGGCCGGACCGCGGACACCTTCTGTCCCACCGAGCCGGCGTCGATCGCGTGGGCCGCGAACATGGGCACGCTGGACTTCCACCCGTGGCCGGTCCGCCGCCCGGACACCGACCACCCGGACGAGCTGCGGATCGACCTCGACCCCCAGCCCGGCACCGACTTCGCCGACGCGGTCGAGGTCGCGGGCGTCCTGCGCGAGGTCCTCACCGAGGCGGGGCTGACCGGCTGGCCGAAGACGTCCGGCGGCCGCGGGCTGCACGTGTTCGCGCCGATCCGGCCGGAGTGGGACTTCATCCAGGTCCGACGCGCGGTCATCACCATCGCCCGCCGGGTCGCCGACCGGATCCCGGAGAAGGCGACCGTCGCGTGGTGGAAGGAGGAGCGCGGCGAGCGCGTGTTCCTCGACTTCAACCAGGCGGCCCGGGACCGCACCATCGCGAGCGCCTGGTCGATCCGCGGCCTCCCGCGCGCGACCGTCTCCATGCCGTTGACCTGGGACGACCTGGCCGCCGCCGAGCCGGACGACTTCACCCTCCGCACCGTCCCCGGCCTGCTCGCCGACCGCGGGGACGCGCACGCGGAGATGGGGGAGGAGCGGGGCGGCTGCGAGACCGCCCTGGAGTGGTACGAGGCGGACGGGCTGGGCGAGATGCCCTACCCGCCAGAGTACCCGAAGATGCCGGGCGAGCCGATGCGGGTGCAGCCCAGCCGGGCCCGCACCAAGGACTAGCGAATGACTGGCGCAGGACTAGCGGAAGACCCTGATCCCGGCGCGCTCGGCCCGGAAGCGACGGCAGCCGCAGGTGGCGCAGTCGCTGCCCGCACGCCAGTGCTCGTGCGACTCGGCGCCGTGGCCGCAGCGACAGGCGCTGGTCACGACCCCCGCGACGTGGGCCGACAGCGGCGCGACCGAGGTGGCGCGGTCCGGCAGGATCATGGTCATCGACTTGTTACCCCCGACAGGTGTCCGACGTGACTTCCACCGGCCTGTCGCGGCACCCGCGCCGATGGTTTCGGCCGGACGCCAGGTTTCATCACGATTAACGACAGGCTGATCCGGTGAGCGGTGCCGCCGCCGGAAGGAGCAGGTCGCGGTGGTGTCCGGAGCAGGACACGGACGACGTGCTCTCCGGATACCCGGCGCGAACCGTTCCATCCCCGTAGGGTTCGCACACCGCCCGGCCGAGTAGCGGCCGCGTGCAACGGTGACGAGAGGAGGTGGGGGATGAGCCTCTGGCAGTACGTCGCCGAGCGCTGGGACCGGCTGTCGCTACAGGCATGGCTGCACGTCAGCGGTGTGGTCCAGTGCGTGATCCTCGCCGCGATCATCGGGGTGGCCGTCGGCGTCCTCGTGTACCGCAGCTCAGCCGGATCGGCCATCGCGACCGCGTTGTCCAGCACGATCCTGACCATCCCGTCCTTCGCCCTGTTGGGCCTGTTGATCCCGATCGTCGGCCTCGGCGTCACGCCGAGCGTCATCGCCCTCACCCTGTACGGGCTGCTCCCGATCGTGCGCAACACGATCGTCGGGCTGGCCGGGGTGGATCCCGCGGTGTCCGACGCCGCGAAGGGCATCGGGATGAGCCGGGTCGGCGTGCTCTCGCGCGTCGAGCTGCGGCTGGCCTGGCCCGCGATCCTCACCGGCATGCGGGTATCCGCGCAGATGCTGATGGGCATCGCGGTGATCGCGGCCTACGCCAAGGGCTTCGGCCTCGGCTCGGAGGTCTTCTCGGGGCTGACCCGCGCGGGGTCGGCCAACTCGCTCAACCAGGCGCTCGCCGGAACCCTCGGCGTGGTCATCCTGGCCCTGATCCTCGACGGGATCTTCGTCCTGATCTCCCGTCTGACCGTCCCGAGGGGGATCCGTGACTGAGACTCTCGACCAGCCCACCGAGCAGGGTGTCTCCGGAGCGGAGATCCGCCTGGAGAAGGTCACCAAGAAGTACCCGAACACCGCGGCCCCCGCGGTCGAGGAGTTCAGCATGACCATCCCCGCGGGGAAGGTCGTGGTGTTCGTCGGGCCCTCCGGCTGCGGCAAGACGACGACGATGCGGATGATCAACCGGATGGTCGAGCCGACCTCGGGCGTGATCACCATCGGCGGGCAGGACGCGCTCAGCCTCGACGCCGACGAGCTCCGCCGCGGGATCGGCTACGCCATCCAGCAGGCCGGACTGTTCCCGCACTACACGGTCGCCCAGAACATCGCCGTGGTCCCCGGGCTCCTCAAGTGGGACAAGAAGCGGATCGACGCCCGCGTCGAGGAGATGATGGACCTCGTCGGCCTGGACCCGGGGACCTTCGCGAAGCGGCTGCCCCGCCAGCTCTCCGGTGGTCAGCAGCAGCGCGTCGGGGTGGCCCGGGCGCTCGCCGCGGACCCGCCGGTGCTTCTGATGGACGAGCCGTTCGGCGCCGTCGACCCGATCACCCGCGGCAACCTGCAGGACGAGCTGCTGCGTCTGCAGTCCGAGCTGGGCAAGACGATCGTGTTCGTCACCCACGACTTCGACGAGGCCGTGAAGCTCGGCGACAAGATCGCCGTGCTGGGGGACCGGTCGTCGATCCAGCAGTACGACACGCCCGACGCGATCCTGGCCAACCCGGCCAACGACACCGTCGCCGGGTTCGTGGGGGCGGGCGCGAGCCTCAAGCAGCTCACCCTGATGCGGGTCCGCGACGTGCAGTACCACACCGACGAGGTGCTCGCCGTCGGCGACCACGAGCGCCCCGCCGCCGTCGCGGAGAAGCTGACCAAGGCGGGCCGCGTGTACGCCTTGGTGCTCGACGCGCGCAAGCGCCCGCAGCGCTGGGTGCACGTCCGCGAGCTGGCGGGCAGGCAGGACCTCTCGACGGTCGGCAAGCCGGTCGGGGACTCGGTGTCGGTCCAGTCCACGCTGCAGGACGCCCTCGAGGCGATCCTCACCGAGGGCGGGCGCGCGGTCGTCACCGGCAACCGCGGCGAGCTGCTGGGCACGATCGACATCGACACCGTGACGAGCGTGATCGCGAACGTCCGCGAGGAGCACGCCGGGGACGAGGCATGACAGCCGTCGCGGAGGGCCTGGCCGGGATCAGCGAGACCCGGTCCTTCGAGGAGAAGCCCAGCGTCGCGAGACGGTCCGACCGCATCCGGCTGTTCATCCAGCCGATCGCCGTCGTGGTGATCGTCGCCGCGGTGCTGACCTGGGTGCTGGCGGGCGACCTCAACGCCAACGAGTCCGAGACCCTGAACCTGCCCACGATCCTGACGCTGACCGGCCAGCACATCCTGATCACGCTGGTGGTGAGCGTGCTGGTCGTGGTGATCGCGGTGCCGCTGGGCATCGCGCTGACCCGGCCCGCGCTGAAGTGGCTCAGCCCCGTGTTCCTGGCGATCGCGAACATCGGCCAGGCGGCGCCCGCACTCGGCGTGATCGTGCTGTTCTTCCTGTGGACGGGCATCGAGGGCCTCTGGGCCGTGTCGATCCCGCTGATCTTCTACACGCTGCTCCCGGTGCTGCGGAACACGATGGTCGGCATCCAGCAGGTGGACCGGTCGCTGATCGACGCGGGCCGCGGGATCGGGATGTCCGCCTCGGGCGTGCTGTTCAAGGTGGAGCTGCCGTTGGCCGTCCCGCTCATCCTGGCGGGGCTCCGCACGGCACTGGTGCTGGCCGTCGGCACGGCCACCCTGGCCTTCTTCGTCAACGGCGGCGGGCTCGGCGAGCTGATCGACACCGGCTACAAGCTGCAGCTCAACTCGGTGATGTACGTGGGGGCGGTGCTGGCGATCGGGTTGGCCCTGCTCGTCGACTGGCTCGGCGGCATGGCCGAGGTGTGGCTGTCACCCAAGGGGGCCTCCGAGTGAACCGCGTGAAGAGACTCGCCGCGGCGCTGCTGGCGGGTGCGTTCGTCCTCACCGGCTGCGGCCTCTCGACCAACACCGCGGTCCCGTTCACGGTCACCCCGGGCTCGATCCAGCCGGTCCCCGCGCTCCAGGGCGTCACGATCACGGTGGGCTCCAAGGACTTCACCGAGCAGATCCTCGTCGGGTACATGGCCGAGCTCGCGCTCGCCGCCGCGGGGGCCGACGTCCGGGACCTCACGAACATCCAGGGCTCGTCGAACTCCCGGCTCGCGCTCAAGACCGGGGACATCGACCTGACCTGGGAGTACTCCGGCACGGGCTGGATCAACTACCTGGGCCACACGGACCCGATCCCCGACGAGCAGGGGCAGTTCGTGGCGGTCCGGGACGAGGACCTGGCGCAGAACGGGATCCGGTGGCTCCCGTACTCCGAGCTGAACAACACCTACGCGTTCGGCGTCACGGAGGCCTACGCGCAGCAGCACAACCTGAGGACGACCTCGGACATGACGACCTTCCTCACCCAGAACCCGGACCAGGCCGTGTTCTGCGTGGAGACCGAGTTCGCCAGCCGCCAGGACGGCCTCCCGGGCGTGCAGAAGACCTACGGCTTCCCGACGACCGAGGTGAAGACCTTCGGCACCGGCGCGATCTACGCAGGCGTCGCCAACGGCACCTGCAACTTCGGTGAGATCTTCACGACGGACGGCCGGATCGCCGGGCTCAACCTGCGCGTGCTCGAGGACGACAAGAAGTTCTTCCCGCAGTACAACATCTCCGTCGTGCTGCGCGAGGACTTCTACCGGCAGCACCCGGAGATCGAGCAGGTCATGCAGCCCGTGGCGATGGCGCTGAACAACGAGGAGATGATCGAGCTCGGCAAGCGCGTCGACGTCGACGGCGAGGACACCGCCATCGTCGCCAGGGACTGGATGGTGGAGAAGGGCTTCATCGGCGCCGACACCGCCTGACCCCCGAGAACGCATGGTGGAGCCACAACTGTCGGTCGGAGCCTCCGACACGACGGTTGTGGCTCCATGACGCGAGTGGGGTCAGGCGGGGCAGACGGTGCCGTCTCTGGGCATCGCGCCCGCGACGAGGACCTGTTCCACCAGGGCGGTGACGCAGGCGTTGCGGGGGTAGGCCCCCTGGCCCGCGCCCTCCCACCCCACGAAGGCGCTGCGGCCCAACAGCTGTGCCACCCGCCGTGCGCCCGCGGACGGGGCGCCGGGGTCCGCCGCCTTGCCCAGCACCAGCAGCGGCGGGGTCTCCGGCGGCAGCGCGGTGAGGTCGGGCGCGCCGGGGGCGGTCGGCCACGGCCCGCAGGCCAGCAGCCGGTGCGCCGCGGCCACCCCGAACAGCGGGTACTGCGTGCCCCAGCGGTTCGCCAGCTCCGCGACCTGCGGGGGTGCGAGCCGTTCGGCGGAGTCGTTGCACGCGGTGGCGAGGGCGGTGTCGAACGTGC
>NZ_JACBXB010000016.1 GCF_013870575.1 Pseudonocardia pini | reverse complement strand
CGCCGGTGCGGGCCCGGGAGGACCGCGCGAGGGTCACGATCTTGGCGTCCTCGGGATCCAGCTCGACGGTCGGGGCCTCACTGCCGGACATCGCTCTCCTCACGGGCGGCGGGCACGGACTCGCGCTCCGCCTCGTCCTCGTCGTCCTGCTCGGGTTCGGGCGGTGCCAACGGCGTGAC
The DNA here is from genome assembly GCF_013870575.1 of Pseudonocardia pini. GTDB lineage: Bacteria > Actinomycetota > Actinomycetes > Mycobacteriales > Pseudonocardiaceae > Pseudonocardia > Pseudonocardia pini. Next base: position 21,190 of record NZ_JACBXB010000016.1, on the reverse strand, counting down.
CAGCACCGACGTGATGCGGATGCGGCCCCGGGCGTCCTTGCCGCCCTCGCCGCGCAGGTGCAGCAGGCCCTCCACCTCGGCCTGCGCACCGGGCAGCGGCACCTTGCCGAGCCGCTGCGCGAGCAGGCCGCCGACGGTGTCGACGTCCGCCTGCTCGATCGCCTCGCGGAGCAGCTCCTCGCGCTCGGTGCCGGTGAACTCCCCCGCGAACAGCTCCTCGAGGTCCTCGACCGGCAGCCGGGCGGCGAGCCGCAGCGTGCCCCCGTCGAGCCGCTGGACCTCGGGGACCTCCTCGGTGTCGTACTCGTCGGAGATGTCTCCCACGATCTCCTCGAGGATGTCCTCGATGGTGACGACGCCGGCGGTGCCGCCGTACTCGTCCACCACGATCGCCATGTGGTTGCGGGTGCGCTGCATGTCCTTGAGCAGCTCGTCGATCCGCTTGGAGTCGGGGACGAACACGGGCGGGCGCACGACGTCCACCAGCGCGGCCTCCGGCCGGTCCCACGCCACCCCGACCAGGTCCTTCAGGTACGCGACGCCCACGATGTCGTCGATGTCCTCGCCCAGCACCGGCACCCGCGAGTAACCGCTCTTCAGGGCCAGCCGGACGACCTTCTGCACCGGGGTGTCCCGCTCGGCCCACACGACGTCGGGCCGGGGTTGCATGACGTCCCGGACGATCGTGTCGCCCAGCTCGAAGACCGAGTGGATCATCTTCCGCTCGCCCTCGTCGACCACGCCCCGGGTGCTGGCCATGTCGACGAGCTCGCGCAGCTCGACCTCCGACGAGAACGGGCCCTCGCGGAAGCCGCGGCCGGGGGTGATCGCGTTGCCAACCAGGATGAGCAGCTTCGTGATCGGGCCCAGCAGCGTGGCGATCACCCGGATCGGGGCCGCGACGGCCATGCCCAGCGCGTAGGGGTGCTGGCGGCCGAGGGTGCGGGGGCCGACCCCGATGAGCACGTAGCTGACCACGACCATGATCGCCGCGGCCGTGAGCACGCCCGCCCAGGCGGGGTCGATCCAGCTCGCGAGCGCGAGGGTGAGCAGCACCGTGGCCACGGTCTCGCCCATCAGGCGGAGCAGGATGAGCAGGTTGACGTAGCGGGGACGGTCCTCGACGACCTTGGCCAGGGCCTTCGCCCCGGGTCGGCCCGCGCGGACCAGGTCGACGACGCGGGCACTGGACACCGACGTGAACGCCGCGTCCGCCGCGGCGAAGACCCCCGCGATCGGGATCAGCACGATCGCGACGATCAGCAGCCCGAGGGCGTTCATCGGCCCGGCTCGTCGGTGTCCAGGCCGACCGTGCCGAGCACCTTCTCGTCGATCCGCCGCTGCGCCTCACGGGCGGCCGCGTCGGCCCGCTCGGTGCGCCAGTCGTGCAGCAGCCGGTTCTGGAGCCCGAACATCTCGCGCTCCTCCTCCGGCTCGTGGTGGTCGTAGCCGAGCAGGTGCAGTACGCCGTGGACGGTGAGCAGGTGCAGCTCGTCGGCCAGGGTGTGGCCCGCCTGGACCGCCTGGTCCTTGGCGAAGGCCGGGCACAGGATCACGTCGCCCAGCAGCGCGGGGCCGATGTCCGGCGCGTCGGGGCGACGGGTGTCCTCCACGATGTCGTCCATCGGGAAGGCCATGACGTCCGTGGGGCCGGGCTCCTCCATCCACCGCTCGTGCAGCTCGGACATCGCCTCGAGGGTGACGGCGGTGATCGCGAGCTCGACGGCGGGGCTCACCCGCATCCGGTCCAGCGCGTAGCGGGCGACGGACACGATCAGCGACTCGTCGACGGCGACGCCCGACTCGTTGACGACCTCAATACTCACTGTGCCCCTCTTGACGATGCCTGGGGGCAAGGGTAGTCGTCAGCCGTCGGAGAGCAGTGCGCGGACCGCCGCGGCGTCGGGGGCGGCGAGGGCCCTGTTCCTCAGGTCACCCTCGGTGGTGGCCTCGCGGACGGCCTGTTTCACCCGGGCGACGGCGGGCGGTGAGACGGACAGCTCCCGCACCCCCAACGCGAGGAGCAGCCCCGTCGCCCGCGGGTCCGCGGCCAGCTCACCGCAGACGGCGGTCGGGACCCCGGTCTCGCAGGTGCGGCCGATCAGCCCGAGGACGGCCGGGTGGAGCGGGTCGGCGAGCTCCGTGAGCCGCGGGGACCCGCGTTCGGCCGCGGTGACGTACTGGGTCAGGTCGTTCGTGCCGACGCTGAAGAAGTCGACGTCCGGCGCGAACCGGTCCGCGGTGAGCGCGGCGGCGGGGACCTCGATCATGATGCCGACCTCGAGGTCCGCGGGCCCCTCCTCGTCCAGCGCCCGGTCGAGGGCACGCCGGGCGGCGTGCAGCTCGGCCGGGACGGTGACCATCGGGAACATCACGCTGACCGGGGTGTGCCTCGCCGTCCGGACGACGGCGCGGAGCTGGTCGTGGAGGAGATCGGGGTTCCGCAGGGTCAGCCGGAGCCCGCGCACGCCGAGGAAGGGGTTCGCCTCCGGCCCGGTCGGCAGGTACCGCAGGGGCTTGTCGCCGCCGACGTCCAGGGTGCGCAGCAGGAACAGCTCGCCGTGCTGGACGGTGAACTCGATGTCCTGGGCGTCGCGGCCCTCGCGGTCGAGGCAATCGGCGGCGCGCAGCAGCTCGGCGTGCACATGGGGCGCGCGCTCGGCGAGATGGGTCAGCGGCTTGGGCGTGACCCGCCCGGACACGACGTCCTCGCCCTGGCCCTGCTGCAGGTACTCGCCGTAGGGCTCACGGGTGCCGTTGACGGGGTTGCGGGTGAACAGGACGCCGGTGCCGGAGTCCTCGTCGAGGTTGCCGAATACCATGGCCTGCACCGTGACCGCGGTGCCGAGGTCGTCCGGGATGCCGTAGTGCCTGCGGTAGGCGACCGCGCGCCGCGAGCGGCTGGACGCGAAGACGCTCGCGACCGCGCCGTGCAGCTGGGCCCACGGGTCACCGGGCACCGTCTCGCCGGTGTCGTCGAGCACGGTCTCCCGCACCGCGGCGAGGTCCGGCAGCTCCTCGAGCTCCTCGGTGCAGCCCAGCACGAGCTTGCCGTAGAAGCCGGTGAACCGGCGGTGCACCTCGGCGGCGAACGCCGGGTCCCCGGTCTCGGCCGCGAGGGCCTGCTCGACGGAGTCGGTGCAGCCCAGGTCGAGAATGGTGTCCATCATCCCGGGCATGCTGATCGCGGCCCCGGAGCGCACGGACACAAGCAGCGGCCGCTCGGTGCCCCCGAAGGTTCGGCCGAGCTGCTGCTCGAGGAGCCGGATCCCCGCGGCGAGCTCGTCGACCAGCCCCTCGGGCAGGCCGTCCCCGGAGAAGTAGGCGGCACACGCCTCGGTGGTCACCACGAACGCCGGTGGGACCCGCAGACCGAGCGACCGCATCCGCCACAGGCTCCAGGCCTTGCCGCCCACCAGGTCCCGGCTCGGCTCGACCGCAGGGTCGTCCGGGACCACGAGCCAGCGGTAGCCGGTCCCGGCGTTCACCGCGGCGCTCATTCCGGGCGCTCCCGGCCCGTCAGCCGCAGGATGTGCTCGTGCATCTGGAACCACACCGTGTGCACCGAGTCGACGCGCACGCCGCTCACGTAGTCGGTCTCGCCGCCCTCGGCCCGGGTCAGCGCGGCGCCGATCCGGTCGAGGAAGCGGTCGACGAGCGGGTCGGCGTCGGCCAGCGGCCGCAGCACCTTGCCCGTCTTGTCGACGACGCGGCCGACTTTGTCGATGATCGCGGCGTCGTAGTCGGCGTCCCCGTGGTCGTTGGGCACGCGGTCCCCGCCGACCTCCTTGGTCTGCCAGTCCGTGGTGAGGCTCAGGATCTGTGTGTTCACGCCGCTCTCGAAGGAGTCCATGGCGGCCTGCACCGTGTCGGACCCGCGCAGGTCCGCGAACGCCGTCGGGTAGGCCTGCTCGAGCAGCTCCCGCCCGGCCTGGCTGATCATGTACTTGTCCTTGGCCGAGACGACCGCGCCGTCGGCGGCGGCCTTCTCCAGGCCGGCGGTGACCTCCTCGGGCGGCAGGCCGATGACCTCGGCGAGCTGCTCGGCGGTGGCGAGCTGGCGCAGCGCCAGGCTGTGGACGGTGAGCTGGTACGGGTCGAGCATCGTCAGTCCTCCGAGTTGATTGCGCGCTCCGACAAGCTGCGCGCGGTGGTCAGCATGCGGTCGCGCACCTCGCGGCGCAGCGACTTGCCGACCGGGCTCGTGGGCAGGTCCGGCCAGATCTCGACGGCCTTGGGTCGCTTGAACCCGGCCAGCCGGTCGGCGCAGAACGCGCGGATCTCGTCGGGGTCGGCGGCGGCGCGGACGACCACCGCGGCGGTCACCCGCTCGCCCCACTTCTCGTCGGGCAGCCCGACGACGGCCGCCTCGACCACGGCGGGATGGGCCAGCAGGGCGTCCTCCACCTCGCGCGGGTAGACGTTGAACCCGCCGGAGATGATCACGTCGTGCCTGCGGTCGAGCAGGTGCAGGTAGCCCTCGGCGTCCCAGCGCCCGATGTCGCCGGTGTGCACCCAGCCGTCCGCCTGCTTGGTCTCGGCGGTCGCCTCGGGCCGCCGCCAGTAGCGCTCCATCGTGTGCGGGCCGCGGGTCAGCACCTCGCCGACCCCGTCGACGCCGAGCGAGTTGCCCTCGGCGTCCCGGATGTCGACCTCGACGAAGGTGTAGGGCTTGCCCGCGGACGTCAGGCGTTCGGGGGTGTGCTCCCAGGGCTGCAGGCAGGTGATCGCCAGCGGTGCCTCAGCCTGGCCGTAGAGCTGGGTGAACACCGGGCCGAGGACGTCGATCCCGCGCTGCAGCACCGTCGTCGCGATGGGGGCGCCGCCGTAGCAGAGCCGCTCCAGGGCCAGGTCGGCCTGCGCGGTCGCGAGATCCTCCAGCAGCATGCCGATCATCGTCGGCACCATGAACGTGGTGGTGGCGCGGTGCTTCTGCGCCGCCTCCAGGAACGCGCCCGGCGAGAACTTGGAGACGATCACGTTCGCCGCGCCCTTGACCAGGTGCGGCAGGAAGAACGCGCCACTGCCGTGGGTGATCGGCGCCGCGTGCAGCATCACCGAGTCCGGCCGCAGGTTCGGCACCAGATCGACGAGGAAGTTGTTCACCTCGGCCAGCTCGCTGCGGGTGGTCAGCACCACGGCCTTGGGCCTGCCGGTGGTGCCGCCGGTGTAGGCGAGCCGCAGCGGCTCGTCCGGGTCGCGGCGCACGTCGCAGGGTCCCGCGGGGGCGCCCTCGATCAGACCGGGGAGCTCCTCGGCCGCGATCGTGATCTCGACCGGGGCCGGCGCCTCCCCCGCCACCACCAGGCCGCGGGCCTGGGAGTCCTCGATCTTGAAGGCCAGCTCGTGCGCGGTCTCCCTGGCGTTGAGCGGGACCCGCACCAGCCCGGACTTGGCGAGCGCGTAGTAGACGACGACGCCGTCGATCCCGTTGGGCATCAGCACGGCGACCCGGTCACCCGCCGCCAGCCCCCGGGACAGCAGGGCGTGGCCGAGCCGGTCGGTCAGGTCGTCGAACTCGGCGAAGGTCACGACGCGCTCGCCGTCGACCAGGGCCGGGGCCGCGCCGAACTGACGACCGGCGCGGCGGATCAGATCACCGATCTGCACTGTCTCTCCTCGTACGGAGTGGGGGAACACGGCCGGCCGCGAACAGATGCACGCGACCGGCCGGAGTTCGGTGGGGTCAGCCCTGCAGGTCGGCGCGGCGCAGACCCGCGCCCCGGCCCTCCAGGTTGCGGCTGCCCCGCTGGGCGAGCTTGTACAGGTCGTCGGCGCGCGGGCTCGTGTAGTTCCGCTTCACCCACTCCTCGTCGAGGTAGCGGTTGCCGTCGGCCAGCACTGCGGGGGTGAACTCCCGCACCCGGCGGTTGTACTCGTCGAGCTCGAGCCTGCCCTGGCTCGTCGTCCACAGCCCGTTCTTGGGCGGCAGGCTCGACGAGCCGGACAGCCGGTCACCGGCAGTCGGGGCGAAGTCCGAGTCGGTGAGCACCGAGTGCGGCACACCGGTGAGCATGTTCTGGTTCAGGCCCGAGTAGCGCGCCATCGTGTACTCGTTGGTCTTCTGGTGCGGGAAGCCGATCAGGCCCACCATCTCGCCGAGGTTGTCGCGGCCGTACTCGTCGTTCATCAGCGGCTTGAAGCGCTGCACCCGGTCGTCGATCTCGAACCAGTCGCTCTGCCGGTAGGTCCCCGCGAGGTGCGCGAAGTCCTTCGCCACCGACGAGTACACCAACGCCCCGGCGTCGATCATCTGCTCGCGGGACCAGGTGGCGATCCGCTTCCACAGGTCCGCCGTCGCCTGGTTGAGGATCTCCCGGTAGGACTCCATGGTCTCGGCGAGCTTCTCGGCGTTCTCCATGCCGACGGGCTGGTAGCCGTCGGTCAGCGGGTCCGAGGTGTACATCCCGACCGCGGCGATGTTCGACGCCGCGTAGCTCGGCTCGGCCTCGAACGAGGCCCAGTCGTCCATCAGGTGGAAGTTCGTGTCCTTGAAGACGATCGGGATCGTCAGGTTGGTGAACGGCAGCTGGGTCGCGATGCCGTCGAGCCACGGATAGTCGCCCTCGGTCAGCTCGAAGAAGTCCCGCACCACGAGCTGGCGGCTGTCGCCGAAGTTGTACGGCCCGGAGTTGTGCAGGCCGATCCGGCACTCGCAGTGCGCCAGGAACGCGTACTGCGACAGCTGCGCGACGAGCTTGGTGGCGGCGGTGTGCAGCCGGTCGCCGGGGTTGACCCCGTGCAGGTCCGACTCGAACACCTGCAGCGTGCGCTCGGGCAGGAACTGCGAGCGGTCGCCGAACTCCTTGTTGGTCAGGTGGCCGTCGTTGCGGTGGTAGGCCAGGTTGAACCGCTTCGAGAAGTCCAGCACGTCGACGACGTCGTCCACCGCGTCCGCGGGTCCGATCAGGCCCCAGTTCATCAGCATCTCGCGGCCGATGAGGTAGAAGGCGGGCATGCCCCAGGCGGCGTTGACGGTGTCGACCTTCAGCGACACCTCGCGGGCCCGGTCGCCGAGCTCCTCGGCCGGGGTGGCGGCGTCGATCTCGCGCAGCAGGGTGGGGAGCCGGTAGAAGCTGTTCAGGTAGCTGAGCAGCATGTACGGGTTCATCGGGAAGAGCTTCGACTCCTGGACCGTGCGCGTGATGCACAGCCAGTAGGTCGTGTCCGAGAGCTGGCGCAGGTAGTTGTTCGTCTCGAGCAGCCTGCTGTAGTTGATGTCGGCCATCTCAGGCGCCCTTCTCCAGGATCCAGATCCGGGCGTGCCCGGTGTCGCCGGTCTCGTACGCGTCCGCCGCGGGCGGGGCCGCGGTCACCTCGATCTCGACGACGTCGCCGTCGGCGAGGGTGTCGATCTGGCAGTTCATGAGCGTCGGGACGTCGTACTCGCGGGCCAGGATCCCCAGATGCGAGCGGACCGAGCCGCCGAGGCAGATCACGCCCGCGAAGCCCTCGATGATCGGCGCGGTCAGGGTGCCGCCGGAGTCGTCGATCACGGCGATGGTGCCGGCCGGGACGCCGTCGGCAAGGAATCCCATGACCTGCTCGGTCGTGGAGATCAGGGCGACCGGGCCGGTGACCGTCTCCGCCTTGCGGAGCACGTTGTCACCGATCCCGACCTGGCGGCGGCCGTCGGTGACCGGTCCGTCGGCGAAGGCCGACGCGGCCTTCTCCGGGCGCTTGTACTTGTCCGGCTCCGACTCCAGCGACACGGTCGCCGAGAAGTCGAAGCGGTACCCGGAGTCGAGGGCCTCCTGCTCGACGGCCTGGGCGTCCGCGAGGGAGAAGAGGTCGAACTGGCGCGCGAACACCACGTCCTTCCACTCCTCGCCGGTGGCCGCGAACCGCTTCTTCGCCACCTCGCGCACGGCGGAGTTGAACCTGGCGGGCAGCGGGAGTATCTCGGTCGAGCCCCATTTCGGCGGGGTCTGCGCAGGCACTGCGGAATCGGACATCGTCACCTCACTGTGAGCGGAACGGGCGAGATCGAGTCGGTGGCGAGCCCACCGACCGCGGATCCGCGCCCACACGCCCGCGGATCCCCTGCTGTTCACGAGACTGAAAGGTAGGTAGCGTGGGCGCTGTGACCCAGTCCACGTTGGTGGACAGTCCGGCGTCGACGACGACTGCCAGGTCTTGTCGCCGCCCGACTCGTCCTTCCCTGCGCAAGCTCGACTACGAACGCGCCTTCGACGTGCTGGAGAGCTGCGACACCGCCGGGTCCCTGCCGGACTTCAAGGAGCAGATGGTCGAGGCCCTGCGCCGCCACTTCGCGCTGCAGCACGTCTCGTTCTTCGCAGGGGCGACCTTCCACAACGTCTTCGGCGACCTCGCCCCGCTCACCGAGGGCAACACCGCGCGGATGCTGCCGGAGTACCAGGAGCGGTGGTCGCGCCACGACATCTTCAGCACGCCGGCCGCGATGCGCCAGCTGGTCTCCGGTGGCGTCAGCTCGCTGAGCGAGCTCCGCGCCCGCGGCACGCTGCCCGCCGCCGCCGAGGCCTACGTCCGGCACTTCCTCCACGGGACGTGGGGCATGGAGTGCGCGGCCGCGCTGCAGCTCGAGCTGCCGGGCGGGCACACGGCGCTCATCGGCATGTTCGACCCGAAGGCGGACAAACTCGGAGCCGCGGAGCTCGGCACGTTGCGCCTGCTCAGCCGCCAGCTGTCGGCCATATCCCGCAGTCTCCCGGTGAGCAGGCCCAAGGCCGCCCTGGCCGGCCTGTCCGATCGTCAGCGACAGGTCGTGGAACTCATCGCGAAGGGGCTGAGCAACTCCGACATCGCCGAGACGCTCTCGCTGGCCGAGGACAGCGTGAAGAAGCACGTCAGCCGCATCCTCGCCGCCACCGGCTGCCAGTCACGCATGGAGCTGGCCCTGCTGGCTCGCAGCAGCCGCTGACCGCGAAGCGCCCCCACACCACCGTGAAGGTGGGTGGGGGCGCCGGCGTGCCCGAGGTCAGAGGATCGACGACTCCCGGGTCAGGCCGTAGCGGCGGTGTTCGCCGATCACCATCGACTCGAAGATCCCGTAGCCGACCGCGTCGCCCTCGCGGACCCGGATCACGCAGTCCCGCAACTGGTGGATCTCCTCCACGGTCTCGCGGCTGGACGCGTCCGCGAACCGCTCGCCGTCGAGGAACTGCTCGCCGCGCCACTGGCCGTGGCGCTGGCCGCGGAACCCGAAGTACATCGCGGTCCCGAGGTGGAAGCCGGTGTCGCTGACCGGCTCGATCTCCACCGTCCGAGTCTGCCCCCAGCCGGCGTCGAAGGTCATCTTGCCGCCGAGCAGCCGCCGGTTCACCGGGTCGAACTTCAGCTCGTCCTGGACCGCGAACAGGTCGTGCTGTGATCCGTCCGGCTCGTTGACGAAGCCGGAGAAGTAGGTGGTCTGGTGGTCCACCTGCTGCTGGTAGTGGTGGATCTCGTACGTGCTGCCGTCCGGGCGGCACAGCCACATCGGGCTCCAGGTGAGCAGGAAGTCCTGCTCGAGCCGCTCGGGCTTGTAGACGTCCGGGGCCGGGTCCCCCACGTCCATCCGCACGCCCCAGGAGTGGTCGCGGAAGCCGAACCACTCCTCGTCGCGCACGTCGATCTTCTCGCCGTCGATCCAGATAGTGCCGCGGATCGTCGACGCCTGGTGGTAGCGCAACAGGTCGGACTGGATCCGAAACCCGTGCGGCTCCCGCTGCTCGTCCTTGCGCTCGAGAAAGGGCGGGAGCACGCCGGTGAGCACGAGGTCGAAGCGGATCGGGAGGATGTGGTTCTCCCGCAGCACGAAGCGCACCGACTTCAGCGGTTCGATCACCTCGTAGTCGAGGGGGCCGACCCCGACCCGCTCCGGGTCTGCATCGAGCCTGCGGGTGGAGCGGACAGTCAGCTGCTCCTTACCGCGGGAGATGCCGCCGAAGCCGTCCATGACGTTGCGGTTGTGGTACTTGCCGAAGCCGACGTCGACCTGCAGCGAGCCGTCGCGGGCGAACAGCGAGCCCCACAGCTTCTCGGTCCAGGAGATGTCGGCGTTGGAGACCGTCGCGAAGGTCTGCGGGGTCTGGTGGCAGAGCAGCTCGTCGGCGTGGGTCAGGATCTGCTGGGACTGGCGCATGACTCTCCTAGCTGGTCGGCGAGAACGAGCCGGGCAGGTCGTTGGCGACCACCGCCGTCCCGAAGATCGCCGCGGCCTTGTCGTCGTCGTCGAGCGGGTCCGGGTAGAGGGCACGCGTGTCCGGTGAGAAGTCCCAGTCGACCTGGTCCATCACACCCGCGAGCTCGGCGAACGGCCGCAGGCCCGCGGTGTACATCTGCGTCGCCGCCCAGATCCGCTGCTCGCGGTCCATCGCGGCGAACCGCTGGTACAGCTCCATGTGGACCTTGCTCAGGTCGGAGGCGACCTCCGGCCACCGGTCCGGCCCGAGCAGCTCGGTGGTCCCGTCCGCCCGGTGCCCGACGACGGTCGCCTCGGTGACCGCGCCGAGCAGCTGGTCCGGCTCGGTGAACGTGGTGCCCCAGTCGTTGATCTCGAACTCGGTGAACGCGGCCGGGTCGAAGGTCAACGCCATGGTCAAGCCCTGGTACGGGGGCTGGAGACCCTCGAGCCACGGATACGCCCACGCACTCGGGCCGAGCGCCAGGTAGTCGCGCACGATCGTGTGCCTGCCGTCGCGGCGGGGGTAGGGCCCCGAGTCGCAGATGCCGACGCGGGAGTCGCAGAACGACAGGAACGAGTAACCGGACACGGTGGCGTTGAGCCGCTTGAGCGCCTTCGACGACGCCGGGTCCAGCCGCTGCCCCTGCCCCACCAGCTCCTCGACCGTCTCCGGTGCGAGATAGCGGTTGGTGAAGCCGGCGTCCTTGTAGTCCATCGTGCCATCGCCGCGGTGGGCGAGGGTGAGCCTGCGCCAGAAGTCGACGACCGTGCGCACCTCCTGGCGGCGTTCCTCCGGGCGCAGCTTCTCCATCTGGATCAGGCACTCGCGACCGGTCAGGTAGTGGTAGCCGATCATCCATATCCACAGCGGGCTGACCAGGCCCGGCCGCTCCCGCAGCCGCTTCCCCAACTCCTCCGCGGGCATCGCCGCATCGATCACCGCTACCCGCTCCGCGTAGGTGTGGAAGTCGTCGATCACCGACAGGGTCATGTACGGCAGCATCGGGAACAGCTCGGAGGTGAACCCGGAGCGCCGGGTGATCTCCGGCTTGAACGCCCGGCCCATGTGCTGGACCAGGTCGTCGAGCCGGTCGTCGGTCAGCTCCTCGGCCAGCAGCCGGTCCAGCGCATCCGGCCCGACGGTCACGTCGAAGGGCTTCACGGCGATCTCGTCGCCGACCCGGCGCACGTAGGTCCACCAGGCCTGCGACACGTCGCCCTCGGGCGTCGCGTCCACCGGCGCCGCGGCACCCGTGCGGACCACGCCGGTGCCCTCGACGATGTCGAGCGTCACCTCGTCGCCGTCCGAGAGGTCCTCGGTCAGGTCCGTGCCGACCAGGCAGGGCAGCTCGAACTCGCGGGACACGATCGCCAGGTGCGAGCGCAGCGTGCCGTCGAGACAGACGATCCCGGCGAGCCGCCCGAGGATCGGGGACAGGAACGTCGTCCCGCCCGAGGCGACCAACGCGACGGTGGACTCCAGGTCGGAGTCCAGCGACTCGATGACGTCCGTGGGCGAGCGGAAGTGCTTCACGGTCCCGGTCGTGCGCGCGAACGCGTACGACGGGACCCCCTTGCCGATGGTCCCCATCTCAGCCTCCCAGCGGCCGGAAGCAGCTGTCACGGTCCTGCGGGACGAAGATCCCGCCGATCAGCTGGAGCGCGAGGTCCGGGTCCTGGAACTTCTCGTACGACTCGGCGATCCGGGGGGTGACGGTCCAGTCGATCTCGTCGTAGCACCCGGCGAGCCGGGCCCAGGCCTTGGTCTTCCAGGCGTACATCTCGGTGGCGTAGAGGTTGCGCTCCTCCGGGTCGGTCTCGGCGAGGCGCTGGTAGAGCGCGCGGTGGGCCTTCCGGATCGCCTTGGTGGCCTCGTCGATCTCCGGGAGGCCGAGCGGGGTCAGGACGCCGCCGTCGGTGCAGAACACCCTGGTCTCGATGATGTCGGCCTGGTAGTCGCTGGGGGTGAACCAGGCGGTGCCCCAGACGTTGTTGTCCATCTTCACCGAGTTCGGCAGCCGGTAGGCGATCACGAAGTGGTGGTAGGGCAGGGTCTCGCGGATGCCGTCCAGCCAGGGGAAGTCGCCGTCGCCGTCGGCACAGGTCTCGCGCAGGGCGAGGAAGGTGCCGTCGCCGAGCTCGTAGGGGCCGGTGTCGCAGACCGCCGTGCGGGCGTCGCAGTTCTCCAGGAACGCATACGCGGTGAGCCGGGCGCCGAACTTGCGGATCGCGGTCTTGATCTCGTCGTCCGCCGGGAGCAGGTGCGAGCGGATCTCCGCCATCAGCTGGTCGCCGACGACGTGGCTGGAGTTCGCCGGGTCGGCGTGCATGTTGTAGAGCACGCCGTCGGTGCGCATCGCGATCGTGGCGTCCCGCCAGAACCGCATCACCTCCAGCTGGTCCTCGAGACCGTCGGCGAGGGTGTTCTCGCCGAGATCGACGAACAGCTCGCGACCGGTCAGGTAGTGCAGCGGCATCGCGGCCAGGTTGATGAAGCTGCGCTTGTTGCCGATCGGCAGCGCTCTGCGGACGAGCTCGGCCGGCGTGGCGTGCTGCCGGATGGCGCGCAGCCGCTCCGGGACGCGGAGGTAGTCCTCCATCATCGACATCAGGATGTAGGTGTTCATCCCGAACAGCTCGGACTCGAACACGGTCCGGGCCGAGAGCTCGGACTTGTACGCCGCGCCGCCCTCGTGCACGAGCCAGTTCCACTCGTCGAGGGTCGGCTCGTAGGAGGCGTCGGTGTAGAGCGCCTTGAGGTTCTCCGGGGTGCTGAGCTGCGCCGTCACGCGGTCACCCCCGCCGCCACCGAGATCCGGGTGGTCTCCGCGTCGGCCATGTCGAGCACCACGGTGTCGCCGTCGGCGACCTCACCGGAGAGGGTCGCCCCGAGCACGCAGGGCACGTCCGACTCCCGGGAGAGGATCGCGAGGTGGGACTCGCGGCTGCCCGCGGTACACACGATCGCCCGCAGGTCCGGGAGGATCGGCGACAGGAAGGTCATCCCGCCCTTGTTCACGAACGCGATGGTGTCCTCGAGGTCGTCGTCGTCGATCGAGAGGACGTCGGACGTGTCGTTGAACCATCGGGCCGTCCCGCGGACCTCGCCCGCGGTGAAGAGGGTGACGCCGCTCCCAACGTCGGTCGGGTCGCTCATGGTTGCTCCGTCCCGCCCCGCCATTGGGGCATCTGCCGGCTGTCACGCATACGCGCCGGTCAGACGCTAAGAGCCGACATCGGTGTGACCCAGTGCACGTTGGTGGACACTCTGGGGACACCGACTCAGCGCGGCCCCTACCGGGCGGCCATCCGGATGGCGCCGTCCATGCGGATCGTCACTCCGCTGAGGTAGTCGTGCTCGGCGATCATCGAGACCAGGCGCGCGCCTCGGACGGGGTCGCAGCCGGCTTGACCGGGCCGATCAGCGGCACGATGCGGGTCCGGGCGAGGTTCTGGTAGGTCGCCCTGGTCGTGCGCTCCACGACTAGCAGAAGGAAAGCTTCTCCAGCGGCTGCAGGACGGTAGCCGAGGTCCGTGGGTTCAGCTGCTCGTCGACCTGGACCAGCAGTCGCCGCAGGACCTTCTCAGCCTCCGCGTCAGCGTCCGGGCCGCGGCGAACCGTGTCCTGGAGGTAGTGGCGCTTCTTGGTGACCGGATCCCGCCCGACGAACACGCGGACCTGCAGTGAGCCGCTACTTACTGCACGATCTGGCCGCGGAGGCGTTTGCGGCGGGGAGCGGTGGCCAGGGCGCAAGCGTTAGACCGGTTGGCACCACAAGTGGCCCCACAACACGACCGGCCCGAGAGTCGGGAGACTCATCGGGCCTGGTCTTCAAGGGTGGAGCTGAGGGGATTCGAACCCCTGACCCCTTGACTGCCAGACGAACCCCCTCACAAGCCTCCTACCAGCGACAACGATGACAGAATCGCCCTCTCCAGCCTCCTCGACTCGCACCACGCGCAGGACTTCGCACGACGAGTGGCTCCACGCCACGAATGCCCGCAGCCGCAGCTCGATCTTCGCCTTCGCCGGCAGGCACCGGCGGTCGCGGTGACCGGGCTTCCCGTGTGAGCGTGGGCAGCAGATCCGGCGCTCGTCGCGGACAGGCTCAGCCGTCGACGACGGGCAGCCCGGCCACCTCGGAGCCCAGCGTTCGACGCAGGGCGAGGACGGTGGCGGGCTCCGCGTCGGAGCGGGCCGCCCGCTCGCCGTGCTCTTCCAGGGCGGACAACGCGAGCTCCAGGAACCTCCGCGAGGCGCTGTGCGGATCGGCATGGCCGTGCGCCAGCTTCTCGTTGAGCGCCAGGTAGAGGAAGACATCCTCGATCCAGCGGTCCCGGCGGAAGCGCCCCTGCTCCTTCGCGGCGGCGATCAGCTCCTCCAGCTCGACCAGCAGCCGGTCGCGCAGGCGGTCGACCGGGACGCTCCGCCCGGCCGGCACGGCCCGGAGCGCACCCAGGTAGGCCGGGTTGTCGATCTGCTCGGCGAAGAGCCAGCCGAGGTAGTGCGCGAAGCCGGCCCAGCCGTCGTCGAGCCTGCGGGCCTCGACGAGGGCCGCTCCCGCCCGCCCCAGGTTCGCCAGCAGGAGCTCGACCAGGAGGTCCTCGCGTTCCGGGAAGTGCCGGTAGAGCGAGGCGTTGCTCAGCCCGGCACGACGGGCGATCGCGTCGAACGGCGCGTCCAGCCCGCGCTCCGCGAAGACCTCCTTGGCCGCGCCGATCAGCGCCGCCCGGTTGCGGACCTGGTCCTTGCGCGGGCGCACGGGGCTGGCGGACATGGCGTCAACGTACCGGCCGATGAAACGTACACAACTCCCCGTTTCATCGGTATGGTCGACGGGGACCACCCCTCGACGAAGGAGACGAGAACATGGGCAAGCTGGACGGGAAGGTCGCCTTCATCACCGGCGCCGCGCGCGGGCAGGGCCGCAGCCACGCGATCCGCCTCGCGCAGGAGGGCGCGGACATCATCGCCGTCGACTGGCTGCAGGACATCTCCACCGTCGACTACCCGATGTCGACCCAGTCCGATCTGGACGAGACCGTGAAGCAGATCGAGGGCCTCGACCGCCGGATCCACACCACGAAGGCGGACGTACGGGACTTCGGCGCGCTGAAGGCCGCCTACGAGGCCGGGGTCGCCGAGCTCGGACCGGTGGACATCGTGCTGGGCAACGCGGGCATCTGCCAGCTCGGCAGCGCGGAGCCGGACCCGGTCCAGGCGTTCAACGACGTGGTCGGGGTCAACCTGGTCGGCGTCTGGAACAGCGTCTACGTAGCGGCCCAGGACATGATCGACCGGGGTCAGGGCGGCGCGATCGTCCTGACCAGCTCCACCCAGGGCCTGTCCGGGCGCGGATCCGACGGCTCCGCGGGAGCCCAGGGCTACGCGGCCGCGAAGCACGGCGTCGTGGGGCTGATGCGCAGCTTCGCGAACTGGCTCTCCCCGCACGGGATCCGGGTGAACACCGTGCACCCCACGGGCGTGGCCACCCCGATGGTCGAGAACGACGTCATCGGGAGGTACCTGGAGGAGAACCCCCAGGCCGGGCAGATGGCCGCCAACCTGATGCCGGTCGGGCTGGTCGACCCGGTCGACATCAGCAACGCGATCCTCTACCTGGTCAGCGACGACGGCCGGTACGTCACCGGCGTGACGCTCCCGGTCGACGCGGGCTTCAACGTCAGGTAGCCGCCTCCGCCGGGGCATCGGCGCTCCCGATGCCCCGGCGGTGCAGGACATCCGGCCTACGCCGCCGCGGGGGCGACGTCGACGATCTTCGGCACGACCTCCCTGGCGATGCGCTGCATCGACTCGATCCACGGCTTCGGGTCGTCCGCGTAGTCGTGGGTGTTCATGACGATCTGGCCCATGCCGCCCATGTCGTCGTTCATCCTCTGCAGCTTCTCGACGACCGTCTCCGGCGACCCGCAGATCCAGACGTTCTCCGCGATCCAGTCCATGTCGAGATCGGCGATCTCGACCCCGGTGCCGGAGTCGTCGATGTAGCCCTGGAGGATCTTGAACTCCTTGTAGACCGGGACGAGGTACTTCTCCCAGCAGTGCCCCAGGCCGCCTTCGAGGGCGATCCGCTTGGCCTCGGCGTCGGTGTCCGCGACGACGATGTCCCGACACATCCTGAAGCGCATGCGGTCCGGGGTGAACCCGTTCTCGCGCTGGCCCTCCTCGTACTTCGCCCAGTGCGAGCGGCCGACCTCCAGCCCGCCGAAGAACGAGATGGGCGAGAAGTCGTTGGCGCCCGCATACTTCATCGACGCGGAGCCGAACGACAGCGCCGTCATCGCGATCTCCAGGTTCTCCGCGCCGTTCCACGGCGAGAAGTCCGGCATCATGTGGAACTCGGCGCCCTCGTCGTCCGCCTCCCCCTCCTCGGGGAAGCCGCCGGTGAAGTACTCGCCCTCGAAGTGGAAGGGCTTGCGGTCCCACACCTTCTGCATGATCTTCAGGGCCTCGTCGCGGCGCGGGCGGGACTCGGAGAGGTCGGCGGGCTGGCCGCGGAGGATGGCGTCCCGCGGATAGGCCCCGGGCCCGACGCCGAGGAAGTACCGGCCCTCGAGGACCTGGGAGAGCCAGCCCGTCTGGATCGCCAGCGAGGCCGGGTTGTGCAGGCCCAGCAGGTGCGCCATCGGCGCGAAGCGCAGCTGCTCGGTCTCCCGGGCGCAGGCGCCGATCACGATCTCCGGGTTGGGCACGCTCTCCCAGGCCTGGGTGGCGTGCTCGCCGATCATGAAGTCGGCGAAGCCCGCCTGGTCCGCCTCCCGGGCGATCAGGACCGAGTAGTCGAAGACCTCGCGCGGGGAGCGGGAGGGCTTCATGTAGGGGACGTGGAAGATGCCACTCTTCATCGGTGCAATTCTCCTTCGAACGCGGATGAGGTCAGTCGCGCAGTGGCTCGAGATGGGCCGCGCGGCCGCGCAACGTGAGCAGGGTCAGCAGGGTGATCAGGCTGCAGGCGATGGTGTAGTAGGCCGCGGCCAGGGAGCTGCCGGTGGCGGAGACGAGCGCGGTGATGATGAACGGCGCCGTGCCGCCGAAGAGCGCCACCGAGAGGGCGTAGGCGAGCGATACCCCCGTGACGCGGGTGCGGGTCGGGAACCGCTCCGAGAGTAGCGCCGGCAGCGGCCCGCCGACCAGCCCGATCAGCACCCCCGCCACGACGAGCGCCGCCAGCGCGGCGGCGAACCCGCCGCGCAGCATGAGGAACAGCGGGTACGAGAGCACGATCGTGGCGACGGTGCCGACCAGCATCACGGGCCTGCGGCCCACCCGGTCCGACCAGGCGCCCGCGAACGGCACGACGAGACCCGCGACGGTGCCGTTGATCAGGGTGAGCAGGTAGGACTGTTCGAGCGGCATCCCGAGGGTCTTCGAGAGGTAGGTCGGCATGAGGACCATGAAGGTGTAGCCGGTGCACGAGTACACGACGACGATGCCCACCGTCGTCAGGACCTGGCCGAGGAGACCGCCGGACGGAGCGGCCGGGGTAGAGGCCGGCTCGGACCCCGTGGCCTGACGGAACTGCGGGGTCTCGTCGACCCGCAGCCGCAGGTAGAGCGCGATCAGGCCCATCGGCGCGGCCAGCAGGAAGCCGATCCGCCAGCCCCACGTCGTCAGCGCCTCGTCGCTCAGCGCCACGATCAGGACCGTGGCGGCGCCGGCTCCGCAGACGAAGCCGATCACCGTGGTGAAGAACGACCACGAGCCGTAGAGACCCCGCTTGCCGGGCGGCGCGTACTCGACCATGAGCGAGACCGCCCCGCCGAACTCCCCGCCCGCCGCGAGCCCCTGCACCACGCGCAGCACGGTGAGCAGCAGCGGCGCCCACACCCCGATCTGGGCGTACGTCGGCAGCAGCCCGATCAGCGCGGTGGCCGCGGACATCAGCCCGATGATCAGGACGAGGACCGGTCGTCGCCCGGAGCGGTCGGCGAAGCGGCCGAAGATCGCCGCGCCGACCGGGCGGAGGAAGAACGCCAGCGCGAACAGCGAGAACGTGGCCAGCAGGCCCGCGACGCCGTCTCCCGTCGGGAAGAACAGGACCGCGATGATCGGCGCCATGTAGCCGTAGAGCGCGTACTCGTACCACTCGACGAGGTTGCCCAGGGAGCCCGCGACCAGCGCGCGGCGGGAGGCGCGCACGTCGATCACCTGGGCTGTGGCCGCCTGTGTGTCACCGGTCATCGCCGCCCACCTCCTCAGCTCGCGGCGGACAGGCCGAACGGGAGCTGGATCTTGGGCGCGACCTCCTGGGCCAGCAGCCGCAGGGACTGGAACCACGGTGACGGGTCGTCCATGTAGTCGTGGGTCTCGACCTGGAGCACGCCCCAGCCGCCGGTGAACTCGTAGAGCTTGTTCAGCTTCTCGATCACCGTCTCCGGGGAGCCGACCACCCAGACGTTGTCGCAGATCCACTCGAGGTCCACGTCCGAGGCCTTGGCGCCGACGTCGGCGATGTAGCCCTCGAGCATCCCGAAGCGCTCCCAGATGGGCCAGAGGTAGCGCTCGAAGGCGTAGCCGATGCCGCCCTCCATCGCGAGCTTCTTGGCCTCCTTGTCGGTGTCCGCCACGAACACCGTCTGCGACACGTGGTACTTCGACCGGTCCGGCGTGTGCCCGTTGGCCAGCGCCGCCTTCTCGTAGGTCTCCCAGTGCGTCTTCAGGATCGACGACCCCGAGTAGATCGAGACGGGCATGAAGCCGCGCTCACCGGCGAACCTGATCGAAGGGGAGTTCACGCTCAGCCCGGTGACCGCGATGTCCAGCTTCCCGCCCCACGGGCTGTAGTCCGCGATCTTGTGGTCGTCGTGGCCCTTGCCGTCGTCGACCTCCTCGGGGTAACCGGCGTTCCAGAACTCGCCCTCGAAGTGGAAGGGCTCGCGCTTCCAGATCCGCTCCATGATCTCGAGGGACTCCCGCACGCGCCTCGGGTTCGACGAGATGTCCGTGATGCCGTGCAGCTCCGCCGCCTGCGGGTAGGCCCCCGCCCCGATGCCCAGGAAGTACCGGCCCTCGAGGATCTGGGAGAGCCAGCCGACCTGGATCGCCAGCGCCGCGGGATGGTGCTGCGGCAGCAGGTGGGCCATCGGGGCGAACTTGATCCGCTCCGTCTGGACGGCCGCCGCGGCGATCACCAGCTCCGGCGTCGGGATGCACTCCCACTTCTGCGTCGCGTGCTCGGCCACCATGAACTCGGTGAACCCGGCCTGGTCGGCCTCCCGGGCGTTGGCCAGAGCCCAGTCGAACGTCTCGCGCGAGCTGCGCTCGGGACGCATGTACGGGATGTGGATGAGTCCGGATTCCATGGGTGTCGGCTCTCCTGACGTGTCTGACTTCGGTGTGCAGGGGTGGGAGGAGCGGGCAGGCGCGCTACGACGCGAAGAAGATGTCGTACGCGTGCTTGGTGTCGAGGTACTCGTGGACGACCGCGATCCGGCCGTCCGGCGCGACCTCGAACAGGAAGTGACAGCGCGGGTCGTAGACCCGGCCGTCCTTGAGCTCGGCGAACGAGTCGGCCTCGACGGCGACCCGGTCGCCCTCGGCCACCATCGACGTCGGGGTGATCTTCAGGGGGGCGACGTAGACGTCCGCGACGCCGCCGATGAGCTTCCCGAAGCCGGCCTTGTCGTAGCTGCCGGACATCCCGTCGAGCTTCCCAGAGACCCACCAGGTGACGTCGTCGGACAGTGCGTCGAGGGTCTTGTCGACGTTCCCCTCCGAGAACACCTCGAGAAATCTCGCGACGGCGGCTTTCGGATCCACTGGCATGGCGAACTCCTCTTCGATGAGGGACGGGAGGGGGTCAGACGAACGCGCCCGCGGCGTCCTTGGTGGCGAACCGGGGAGCGACCTCCTCGGCGAAGCGCACGAGCTCGGCGTTCTGCCGCTCCGGCTCCAGGTGGCCCTGGCCGAACATCAGGAAGCACTCGTCGAAGCCGAGCCGGTCGTGGGCCTGCTCGATCTGCCGCGAGATGTCGTCCGGGGTCCCGATCAGCACGTTCGGGAACTGCTGGCCGTGCGGGATGAACCACTTGTCCCAGAACCAGCGGTGCTCGGCCTCGAGGGCCTGCGCCTCCTCCTTCGAGTCGGTCAGGATCAGGAAGCCGCCCCACGCGCCGACGTCCTCCCGGGCGACGTCTCGGCCCGCCTTCTTCGCGGTCTCCGTGTAGCGCTTCCAGAGCGCCTCGCAGAAGTCGAGGTCGTTGGCGAACACGACCTGCTTGCCGCCCTCACGGGCCCACATGTCGACCGTGCGCATCGAGTAGGCGAAGGCGCCGTAGACCTTCGGGTGCGGGTTCTGGAACGGCCGCGGCGCGATCCCGATCTCCCGGACGATCCCGTTCTCGTCCTGTCCCGCACCGAACTCGGCGTAGCCGGGGTGCCCGGCGGAGCCGCCCTCCGGCGGGTACTCCCAGTACTTGCCCTTGAACGAGAACGTCGAGTTCTCCCAGGCCTTCTTCACGATCTGGACGGACTCCTCGAAGATCTCCCGGTTCGCCGCGTCCTGGTCGTTCTTCGCCTTGGCGTGGGCCACGTTCGTGGCGCCGACCCCGCGGACGGCGGCGTACGCGTCCACCCAGCGGGCGTGGTAGCCGCGGGTGAACCCGACGATCAGCCGACCCTGCAGCATGTGGTCCAGGGTCGCGATCTCCTCCGCGACCCGGACCGGGTTGTGCGTCGGCAGGACATAGCCCAGCAGCCCGGCCTTGAGCCGCTTGGCGTGCGCCCCGACGAACAGCCCCAGCATCCCGGGGTGGTTGGTGATCTCGAAGCCCTCGATCTGCAGGTGGTGCTCCGGCGAGCAGTAGGACTCGTAGCCCAGCTCGTCGGCGAGCTGGACGTAGCCCTTCATCTCCTCCAGGAACCGCTGGTAGAGCTCGGGACGCTGCCCGGCCATGCCCGCTTCGAGCTCGTGGCGTCTGCCGATCACGCCGGTCTGCATCAGGTGGAACTTCACCGGGGTCGTCTCCTTCGGGTCGTGGGGACGGCGGGGCTCAGGCGACGGCGCCCGCGGGCGCGGCCGA
>NZ_JACBXB010000169.1 GCF_013870575.1 Pseudonocardia pini | reverse complement strand
GAGGGGTCTGTCGCGAGCGAGCGCCCGGGCGTCTCCGCGGAGGTGCCCGCAGCGGGTGAGCGCCCGGCCGCGTCGGCGGAAGGTCCTGCCGCGGACGAGCAGCCTGCCGTCCCGGAGCAGGTCGCCCCGCGCCGCCCGCGCCCCAGCCCGGAACGCCGCGCCGCCGCCCGAGCCCGGGCCTGATCCGCTCCGCGGCGACGGGCCGCTCGTGATCGTTCTCGTGGCAGGCGGGCGCATCCGGGCGGTGCTGTCACCCTCGGAGCGATCGCGGGGTGTCGGTGGGTGCGCGGGTCGTGAGCGCACGGGTGTGAGCGCACGGGTGTGAGCGCACGGGTGTGAGCGCACGTTTCGTGCTCTCAGCGCTGTCCCCACCGCGCTGAGAGCACGCAACCACCGATCTTGCCGCGCTGAGAGCACGAAACGTGCAAAGGCCGGCCGCTCGCGCGACGGCTCAGCGGGGGCGGCGGATGCCCGGGCGTCGGCGGCCCCGGGCGTTCCAGCACGGCAGGTGCCAGTGGCGGCGCTCCTCCACCGTGCCGTACTCCCCCGCGGGCCAGGTCACCACGTGTCCCACGCCCGCCGGGATCGTCTGGTCGCAGCCGGGGCAGCGGTAGTCCTTCACCGACGAGCCGCCGGGGACGTGGCGGACCGCCCACTCGCCGTCGGGCCCCTCCTCGGAGCGCGTCACGATCCCGGAGGACAGGGGTGCGGACGCGGGACGACCCCGCCCCCTCTCGGCGTTGTTGCGTGGGGGGCGGGGTCGGCGCCCGCGTGCCATGAGGACTCGCTACCGGGTGTAGTCCCGGAAGCCCTGGCCGGTCTTGCGGCCGAGGCGGCCCGCGGTCACCAGGTGCTCGAGCAGCGGCGCCGGGGAGAACCCGGACTCGCGGAACTCCTGGTAGAGCGACCGCTCGATCGCGAGCGACACGTCCAGACCCACCACGTCGAGCAGCTCGAACGGGCCCATCGGCAGCGCACAGCCCGTCTTCATGGCGGCGTCGATGTCGTCGGCCGTGGCGTAGTGCGCCTCCAGCATCTTCACGGCGTCGTTCAGGTAGGGGAACAGCAGCGCGTTGACGATGAAACCGGCCCGGTCGCCGCAGGAGACCGGCACCTTCTTGATCTTCTGGCACAGGTCCAGCGCGGTGGCCGCGACATCGGGCGCCGTGCCGATCGTGGAGACGACCTCGACGAGCTTCATGACCGGCGCCGGGTTGAAGAAGTGCAGGCCGATCACGTCGCCGGGCCGCGTGGTGGCGGCGGCGCACTCCACGACCGGCAGCGACGACGTGGTGGTCGCGAGGATCGCGCCCGGCTTGCAGATGTCGTCCAGCGCGCCGAACACGGCCCGCTTGACCTCGAGCTCCTCGGCGATCGCCTCGACGACGAGGTCGGCGTCGGCGAAGTCCTCGAGCGACGTCGTGCCGGTGATCCGGCCCAGCGTGGCGTCCCGGTCGGACTCGGCGAGCTTGCCGCGCACCACGGCCTTCTCGAGCGCCTTGCGGATCCCGGCGATCGACGCCGCGACCTTCGAGTCGCTGCGGCCGCGCACCACGACGTCGAACCCGGACTGGGCGAAGACCTGCACGATCCCGCTGGCCATGGTGCCCGTGCCGACCACGCCGACGCGCTGGACCTCGCGCACCGAGACGTCCTCGGGGACGACCGAGCCGGGGGTCTCCGCGTCGGGCACGACCTTGGAGCTGTGTGCCTTCTCGTAGGTGTAGAAGCCGCGGCCGCTCTTCCGGCCCAGCAGCCCGGCGGTGATCATCTGCTTGAACACCGGAGCCGGCGCGTGCATGAGGTTGCGCGACTGCGCGTACATCGTCTCGAGGATCTCGTACGCGGTGTCGAGGCCGATGAGGTCCAGCAGCGACAGCGGGCCCATCGGGTAGCCGCAGCCGTAGCGCATGGCGGCGTCGAGGTCCTCGCGCGAGGCGTAGCGCGACTCGTACATCCGCGCCGCGTGGTTGAGGTACCCGAAGAGCAGCGCGTTCGCGATGAAGCCCGCGCGGTCGCCGATCACGACCGGCACCTTGTCCAGCGTGGCGGCGAAGTCCTTGAGGTCCTCGATGACGTCCGCCTCGGTGACGACGGTCCGCACCAGCTCGACCAGCTTCTGCACCGGCGCCGGGTTGAAGAAGTGCATCCCGACGACCTTGCCCGGGCGCGCGGTGCGCACCGACAGCTCGGTCACCGACAGCGACGACGTGTTCGACGCCAGGATCGTCTCCGGTCCGACGTGCTTGTCCACCTCGGCGAACACGCTCGCCTTGAGGTCCAGGGACTCCGGGACGGCCTCGACGACGAGGTCGCAGGGCGCCAGGTCGGCGAGCGAGGTCGTGGTGGTGATCCGGCCGAGCAGCTCGGCGGCCTGCTCGTCGGTCATCTTGCCGCGCTCGATCGCGCGCTTCGTGGAGGTCTCCAGGTGCGCCTTCCCGCGCTCCACGGCGTCCGCGTTCACCTCGGCGGCGATCACGTCGAGGCCGTTGCGAGCGAACACCTCCACGATGCCCGCACCCATGGTGCCCAGGCCGACCACACCGACCGTCCGGAACTCGCGTGCCACGCCGAAACCTCCTCGTTGCAGACTCCGAACAGTCTCTCATCCGGGCCTGCGTGGTAACCCACGCATGAGGTCGGGAACACCCCTCCGAAGGAAGGGGTCTACCGGCCGTGACGTGCCTTGACCAGCCCCACCATCGTGCGCATGTTCGCCGCGGTGCGGCGGAAGCTCGTGACCGGCACGGGGAGGGCGAACCGCTGCCGCGCGACGGCCTGGGCTCGGGTGAACTCGCGCAGCCCGTCCTCGCCGTGGATCCGTCCGAACCCCGAGTCCCCCACACCCCCGAACGGCAGCGCCGGGATGCCCGCGAACGAGATCACGCCGTTGACGCTGACCATCCCGCAGCGCAGCGACTCGGCGAGCTGCTCCCCGTCCTTCGAGAAGACGGACGCACCCAGCCCGTACCCGGTCGCGTTGGCCCGCCGGACCGCCTCCGCCGCGTCGGGCACCCGGTTGACGACGATCACCGGCCCGAACGTCTCCTCGGTCACCGCCGACGAGTCCTCCGGGACGTCCAGGAGCACGACCGGCTCCACCACCGATCCCCTGATCGACTCCTGCCCGCCGACGACCGCGCGCCCGCCGCGCGCCACCGCGTCCGCGACGTGCCTGCGCACGATCTCGCTCTGCGACGCCATCGTCATCGGCCCGAAGTCCGTGCCCGCCGTGAGCCCGCGGGCCTTCGCGACCACCTGCGCGGTGAACTCGTCGGCCACCGACTCCACGACGTAGACGCGCTCCACGCCCACACACGTCTGCCCCGCGTTCGCCATCCCGCCCCAGACCGCGGCGTCGGCGGCGGCCTCGAGGTCGGCCGAGGCGTCGACGATCAGCGCGTCCTTGCCGCCGCACTCGATCAGCACCGGAGTCAGGGTCTCGGCGCACGCGGCCATCACCCGCCTGCCCGTCCCGGTGGAGCCGGTGAACGCGATCTTCCCGACGCCCGCGCGGCACAGCGCCGCCCCCGTCTCGCCGAACCCGGTCACGACCTCGACCAGGTCCCGCTCGGGGACGGCGTCCCGCAGCGTCGAGGCGAGGACCGCTCCGACGCCGGGGGTCAGCTCACTCGGCTTGAACACCACGGCGTTGCCCGCGGCCAGCGCGTAGGAGATCGACCCCATCGGCGTGAACACGGGGTAGTTCCAGGGCCCGATCACCCCGACGACGCCGAGCGGCGCGTACCGCAGCGTCGCCGCCTGGTTGGCGCCGAGCATCCCCGACGCGACCTTCCGACGTCCGAGGGTCCTCTCGGCGTGCTTGGCGGCCCAGTCGAGGTGGTCGACGGCGAGGACCAGCTCGAGGCGGGCGTCGTCGAGCGGCTTGCCGGTCTCGGCGGCGATCACCTCGGCGACCTCGTCCAACCGGTTGACCAGCACCTTCTTCCAGTCCAGCAGCCGGGTCCGCCGACCGGCGAACCCGAGCCCCCGCCACCACCGCGCCGCCTCCTCCGCCCGCCCCACGGCGGCCCGCACGTCGGCCTCGGAGTGCACGGGATGGCTCCCGACCACCTCGCCCGTCCGCGGGTCGAGGGAGTCGAAGGTGGTCTCGCCGACGGCACTGACGACGGGGCTGCTGGTCATCCCCCGAGCCTAGGCGCGGACCCCCGGCCCGCGCGGGCCGCGCGCGGCCCGCTGGGGCTCGCGACCCGGTGAGGCTCGCGACCCGGTGAGGCTGTGGGTCGCGAGCGGCCACCCGGTCAGTCCGTCGGGGTGATCTGAACGCCCTTCCAGCTCTGGTAGCCGTCGATCGCGGGCGGGTCGGAGATCGACTTGTCCTTCGCCACCACGCTCGGGGTCGTGTAGAGCGAGACCGTCGAGCCGTTCTCGTACCCCGCCTGCGCCGCCGCCTGCAGCTTCGCCTGGTAGTCCGGCGCGTCGATCGGGGTGGCCCGCACGACCTTGAGCGCCTCCTGGAACTGCGGCGAGGTGTAGGGGGAGCTGAGGTTCAGCACGCCGCCCGCGTCGTAGTGCTCGGTGAGCGCCTGCACGTGCGAGTCCCGCCCGACGTAGCCGAACAGGGACGCGGCGAACTGCTTGCCGTAGTAGCCCTTGCCCCAGTTGGCCTGGTCGAGAAGCGTGATGTTCGCCGTGATCCCGACGGCCTTGAGCTGGCCCTGCAGCACCTCGGCCGCCTGGTCGAAGTTCCCGGCGATGCCGTTGAGGTCGAAGGTCACGGCGCCGTCGGCGTACCCCGCCTTCGCCAGGATGTCCCGGGCCTTCGCCGGGTCGTAGGAGTACTCGCCGTCCAGGCCCGAGACGTAGGCCGGGTGCCCCTCGGGGAACGGCTGGTGCGCGGGCGAGGCCAGGCCGAAGCCCAGCTTGGTGGCGAACTCGTCGGGGTTGACCGCGTACCGGACGGCCTCACGCACCGCGGGGTCGGTGAACGGCGCCTTGTTCACGTTGAGGCTCAGGAAGCTCGAGCTCCACTGCCGGTCGGTGCCCGCCAGGACGTCGAACCCGGCCTCCTCCGCCTCCCCCGCCTGCTGCGGGTCCAGCTGCGCCCAGTTGTAGACCCCGGACTGCAGGCCCGCCACCAGCGTCGACGCGTCGATCCCGAAGTTGATCTCGATCCGGTTCACCTTGATGTTCGCCGCGTCCCAGTAGCCGTCCCACTTCTCCAGGACGATCTTCGACTCCGGGTCGAGCGAGGCCACCTTGAACGGCCCCGCGCCCACCGGCGCCGCCGTGTTCAACCGGCCGGGGTCCGCCGCCGCCGTCCTGCTCGGCAGCATGCCGCCGCGCACCGCCAGCAGGTAGGGGATCTGGTAGTCCTGCTGGCCGAGGTCGAGCCGGACGATGAGCGGGTCGACGACAGTCGCGGTCTTGACGTTGTTGTACGACCCCTTCAGCGCCGAGTTCTCCTGCGTCTTGATCCGCTCGATGTTGAACTTCACCGCCTCCGCGTCCACCGGGGAGCCGTCCTGGAAGGTCAGGCCCGGCTTCAGCGTGATCGTGATCTGGTCGCCGGTGGCGTTGTACTCGTAGCCCGACGCGAGTGCGGGCACGACGTGGCGCTCCCCGTCGATCGTGAACAGCGACTCGTAGATCGGGGTCAGCAGGATCGTCGCGGAGGTCGACCCCGTGACGATCGGGTCCCAGTTCGCCTGGATCTGCTTGGTCCCCCACTTGATCGTGGAGTCCGCCGCGGCCCCGCCGGAGGAGGACCCTCCGCAGCCGGCGAGGACCAGCCCGACCACCGCTGTCAGGGCGGCCACCACGGCGGCCCTGGACCGCCTGCTGAGGAATCTCATGACTCTCCGATGAGGGAAGGGACGCGGTGCGCGGGTCGCCAGCCGAGCGCCGGGGCGACCTCGGTGGCGATCAGCTCCAGCGCCCGGATCGCGGCGTCCTGGTCCGGTACCGCCGGGTTGAACTGGGTGATCAGGTCGGTCGCGACCGGCAGCACCCGCTCGCGCTGGAGCTCGGCGACGATCTCGTCCGGGTGTCCGTAGAAGGAGTGGAACCGCCGGAGCGCCTCGTCGACGCCGAGCCCGGCGGGGAAGCCCCCGTGCGCGCCGAAGCGCTGTGCCGCGCGGAGCACGTCGTCACCGATCTGGGCGAGGGCGGTGCGCCGGTCCGCGGCGGGGTAGACGAACCGGGACAGCCCGATGCGAGGTGCCCGCGGCCCCTTCCAGGCGGCCAGGTAGGCGTCGGCCCAGGGCCGCTGCACCTCGTCCGTCGGGGCGTCGTAGCCGTAGGTGGCGCGGTTGAGCAGCAGCTGCGAGCCGCCCGCCGCCGCGAACTCGGCGCCGGGGCCGCTGAACACGCCCTGCCAGATGCGGTCGGAGAAGTCCGCGGCGGGCGGCTGCACGGTGAAGCCGGCGGCGCCGACCTCCTCGTTCGCCAGCGCCGCGCGCAGGACCGCGAGGTTCGCGGTGGTCAGCTCCCGCTTCCGGGCGACGTCGCGCCCGAAGGCCGCGTACTCGACGTCGTTGTACCCGCTGCCGACCCCGATCTCGACCCGTCCGCCGCTGAGCGTGTCGACGACCGACACGTCCTCGGCCAGCCGGATCGGGTCCTCCAAGGGCAGGATCGTGACGGCGGTGGCCAGCCTGATCCGCGTGGTGCGGGCGGCCGCGTGCGCCAGGAAGGGCCACGGCGAGGACAGGCCCCCGCCCCCGGCGGAGACGTGGTGCTGGGCCACCCAGCCGACGTCGAAGCCCAGCTCGTCGGCCACGACGAAGAGCTCCTGCGCGTTGCGGTAGGCCTGCGCCGCCCCGTCGCGCCCCTGCACGTGGGTGAGGAAGCCCAGCCGGAACCGCGGGGCGGCACCGTCCACGCCGGTCACCGGGCGTCCACCAGGGTGCGGGCGCGGGTGTGGCGGTTCTCCGGGAACGGCAGGCCGAGGTTGCCCCGCAGCGTGTCCGACTCGTACGCCGTGCGGAACAGCCCGCGCCGCTGCAGCTCCGGAACCACGGCGTCGACGAACCACGCCAGGTCCTCGTCGTTGCGGAACGCCAGGTTGATGCCGTCGAACGCGCCCGCCTCGAACCAGCGCACGATGCTGTCGGCCACGGTCGCGGGCGACCCGAGGAACGGGGGCTCCGGGCGTTCGGCGAACGCCTCGGCGACCTGGCGCAGCGTGAGTCCCTCGCCCTCGGCCCGCGCGATGATCGCCGCGGCCCCGGTCCGTCCGCCGTTCGCCGCGAGGTGGGCGACGTCCGGGAAGGGCGCGTCGAGGTCGTAGCGGCTGAAGTCGTGGGCGCCGAACGCCCGGCCCAGCAGGGCGAGGCTGCGGTCGAAGTCGCGGTCTTCCTCATCGATCTCCCGGGCCCGCCGCCGGGCCGCCTCGTCCGTGGCCCGGACGACCGGTGATCCGTTGATCAGGACCGTGACGTGGTCCGGCTCCCGGCCCGCCGCGGCGATGCGCCGCTTGATGTCGGCGTAGTAGGCGCGGGACTCGTCGAACGTGCCGCCGGGGGCGAAGATGCCCTCCGCCACCTGCGCCGCGAGCGTCCGGCCCTCCTCCGACACGCCGGCCTGGAAGATCACCGGCCTGCCCTGCGGCGAGCGCGAGAGGTTGAGCGGCCCCGCGACCCGGAAGTGCTCGCCGACGTGGTTGAGCGCGTGCAGCTTGTCGGGGTCGACGAACACCCCGCGCTCGACGTCCGCGGGGAACGCGTCGTCCTCGTAGGAGTCCCACAGGCCCTGCACGACCTGCACCGACTCCAGCGCCCGCCCGTAGCGGGTCGGGTAGTCGAGGTGCTCGTCGAGCCCGTAGTTGCGGCTGGTGCCGGTGTCGAAGCTGGTGACGACGTTCCATCCGGCCCGGCCGCGGCTGATGTGGTCGAGCGAGGCGAACCGCCGGGCCAGGTTGAACGGCGAGTTGTACGTCGAGCTCAGGGTGCCGACCAGGCCGAGGTGCGTGGTGTGCGTGGCGACCGCCGAGAGCAGGGTCAGCGGCTCGAGCCGGTTGAGGTAGTGCGCCGGGTAGGTCGCGTTGATGAACTGGCTGTCGACGATGAAGAGCGCGTCGAACAACGCGCTCTCGGCGGTCTTCGCCAGCCGGATGTAGTAGTCGATGTCGATGCTGGCGTCCTTGGCCACGCTCGGGTCCTTCCACAACCCGTGCTGCCCGGGACCGCCCACCCCGTAGGGGTGCAGGGCCAGGTGGATCCTGCGGCTCATCCGATTCCTCCGTGGTCGTCGTCGCTCAGGCCGGGACCGGTCGGGCCTGGTTCTGGGCCTGCGTCCGGTCTCTGACCAGCTCGACGTGGGCGATCTCCGGCAGCCCCGCGCGCAGCCGCTCCAGGAACAGCACGATGGTCGCGGCGGCCGTGCGGTGGCTCTGGTCGTTGAGGGCGTCGTGGCGGCCGCCGACGAGGGACACGAGCTCGGCCTCGCCGAGTCGGGCGTACCAGTCCCGCACGGCGCCCACGGGGACGAGCGGGTCGGCCGTGCCGTGCAGCCCCAGCACCGGGACCCCGATCCGCTCCGGCACAGCCACCGGGTCCCATCCCGACGGCACGGGCTCGGCGAGTGCGCCCCGCCGGACGTTCCCGTCGAGGACGCCGAGGTGCACCGGGCAGGCGGTCCGCGCGTCCAGCTCCTCCCGCCAGCT
>NZ_JACBXB010000168.1 GCF_013870575.1 Pseudonocardia pini | reverse complement strand
GAGCTCGACGCTCGGCAGGTCCGGCGGTCCACCAGCCCGGCGGGGTCTGCGCAGCCCGCCGTGGGGTCCGCTCACCTGTCTGACCAGGTGGAACAGCGTCAGCTCCAGCTGCTCGGGATCCTCGGCCGCGGCGGCGACCTCCGCCCGCGCGCGGGGCCAGTCGACCTTCTCGGCGAACAGCGCCCGCCGTTCCATCAGGTCGAGCGCCGTCTGCAGGGCCTTCTCAGCGGCCTTCCGGTCCCGGCTGCGTCCGAACACCCGCCCAGTATGGCTGCGGCGCCGATGCCCCGCGGGGGTGGGTGAGATGTCCGAGTTAGGGTGCACTGACCACATCGCCCGCCGCCGGGGAGCCACCGAAGTGCCCGTCCTGTCCCGCCGTTCGTTCGTCCGCACCGGAGCGCTCGCGGCCTCCGCGCTCGCCCTCGCCGCCTGCTCCGGCGAGGTCGCGACCGGCAGCCGCGCGTCGGGCCGGGGCTTCCCCGTCACGATCCCGCACGCGTTCGGCCAGACGACCATCGAGGCCGAACCCACCCGGGTCGCCACCGTGAGCGCGGCCAACCAGGACGTGGCGATCGCGCTCGGCGTGGTCCCGGTCGTCATGCCGTTCTTCGACTACGGCGGGGACGCCGAGGGCGTGCTGCCGTGGGTCCGGGACGCCCTGGTGGGCAAGCCGCTGCCACAGATCGCAGGTCGCTCGCTGGAGCCGATCGCGATCGAGGCGGTCGCGGCGGCGGCCCCGGACCTGATCCTCGCCACCTACTCGGGGCTCACCCAGGCCGAGTACGACACGCTCTCCCGCATCGCCCCCGTCGTCGCCTACCCGGACGCGCCCTACTCCACGAGCTGGCAGGACCAGACCCGGATCGCCGGGCAGGCGCTGGGGCGCAGCGCGCGCGCCGAGGAGCTGGTGGTCGCCACCCAGGCCCGGCTCGCCGCCGCCGTGGGGGAGTACCCCCAGCTCGCGGGGGCGACGTTCGCCTACACCGGGGGCATGGAGTCGGGGCAGCTCGGGATCTTCCGGCCCACGGACGTCCGGGTCCGGCTGCTCGAGGACCTCGGCCTGACGTCCGCCCCGTTCGTCGAGGAGAACGCCCCGGGCGGGGACGCGGTGTACTACACGGTGAGCGCCGAGCTGGTCCCGCGGCTGCAGTCCGACCTCCTCGTCGGCTTCTTCGGCACCCCGGAGCTCGACGCCGCCTTCCTCGCCGACACCGCGGTCCAGCAGATGCCCGCGGTGCGGGCGGGCGGGTACGCGCCGATCGTGGGGGCGGACAAGGTGGCGGCCTCGTCGTCGCCCTCGGTGCTGTCCATCCCCTGGGTGCTCGACGAGTACCTCCCGATCCTCGCCGAGGCGGCCACCCGCAGCAGACGCTGACGGTCGGAGGACGCGGTCGCGGCGGCCTCCGACGCACGGTCGGCAGTGGGCTTCGGCGGGTCGAGCACTGTGCTTCGGCGGGTGGCGGTGGGTCGAGCAGTGGGCTTCGGCGGGTGGCGGTGGGTCGAGCAGTGGGCTTCGGCGGGTGGCGGTGGGTCGAGCAATGGGCTTCGGCGGGGGCGGTGGGTCGCGCGTTGATCGTGGTGGCGTGGCAGTGGGCCGGGCAGGGGCTTCGGCGCGTGGCGGTCGCCGCGGCCCATGATCGTCGGTTGGGTGCGCGGAGCCGTGGTGAACGCGGTCGAGCGTGCCGAGGTGGTGATCATGGAGGGTGCCTGGGCGATCCGACACCGTGTCCCTGACCTGCGATCCCGACCGGATCCACGACGAGGTCGCAGTCCTCGTCCGCCCCGCCCGCGAACCCGACGCCCATGGCCGTGACCAGCGGATACACCGTCACCACCGACCCCCGCGTGTCGGACAGTGCCCGCGTGTCGGACACCAGGGCGCGCGTGTCGGACATCAGTGCCCGCGAGTCGGACAGTGCCCGCGAGTCGGACATCCGGGCGCGCGAGTCGGACACCTCGGCTCGCGAGTCGGACACCTCGGCCCGCGTGTCGGACAACCCGGCCCGCGTGTCGGACGCCAGGGCTCGCGTGTCGGACACCTCGGCCCGCGTGGGGGTGTCTCGACGGCGCTCGTCGGTGCCGATGCCCACGCTCGGCGTGGTGTCGCGATCGGCGTGATGCGTGCCGGTGCGGGCTCGGGCGTGGTGTCCTGCGGGCTCGGTCCTGGGGCGGCCCGGTGCCCACGTGATCGTTGGTCGGGCGCACCCGACCGCGACGGACGCGGTCGCCCGCGCCCGAACGGTGATCATGGAGCGGCGGTGATGCTGGATCAGGGGCGATCATGGACGGCGGCGTCGGCATCACTCGGAGTCGCCATCGGGCCCATCGTGGGCCGAACATGATCGTCGGTTGGGCTCGCGCGGCCGCGCTGGTCGCGGTGATGCGAGCCCAAGCGGTGATCATGAGCTGCGGACCGGCCTGGACCATCCGGCGCAGACCGCGGATCACCCGGGCGCACTCGTGCCGGGCGGTGGTGACGATCCAGCCCGGCACGGCCCGCGGCTCGCGGATGGCACCGAGGTTCTCCCACAGCCGCAGCCAGACGACCTGGGCGACGTCCTGGGCGTCCCGCTCGTCGATCCGGTACCCGCGGGCGACGCCGAGCACGACGGGTTCGAAGCGGTGCACGAGATCGCTCCAGGCTCTCTCGTCGCCCGCCGCGGCGGCGGCCACCAAGGGACCGACATCGGGGTGCGGGCTGCGGTGCTGAGGTTGCGACATGGCTCTCGACCTCCGGAATCCGGGGGAATCTCCTGGTCAGAGCCTCACTGTCGGGCGCGGGCGCGGAGCATGTCCAAGCCCTTCTGCCGAGGGGGGCGAGCCCGGTCCCACGCGGGGGAAGCCTCCGATGCCGCCGGTCGGACCTGGTACCTCCAGACCTGGAGGTCCTACGCTGGAGGTGGCGGTCTGGAGGCTTCGAGGGAGACGATGCAACAGGGAGACGACCTGTCGGAGATCCTCACCAACGTCGCGGCGGACGCCCGTCCCGCGACCCGGGTGAAGATCGCCAACAGCGCCGAGACCAGGGCTTTCCTCGACATCGGGCTGCAGCTCCTGCGGGATGACCTGCTGGATCACCGCGGCCCGGACCTGCTCGACGAGCACGACGCGGGCACCCGGCTCTTCGCCGGGCTCTCCCAGGCGCGGCTGATCGAGCGCGCCGCGGAGGCCGCGGAGCAGGAGGAGCGCCCCGCGATGCTCACCGTGGGGATGTTCCGCGATCGCTGGCGGTACAAGAGCCGCTACACAGAGGATCTGATCGCCTACATCATGCGCCCGTCCCGCTACGGCGAGACCATGACCATGCTGCGCGCCGCGGCCCTCACGCTCCCCGAGGACATGCGGTTCCCGGACCTCGCCCGGTACGTCGCCGAGGCGGTCATGCAGGCCACGATGCGGGATCCGCAGTGGAGCCTGCAGACGATCATGTGGGTCGCGCTGCCGAACCACCCGCGGGTACAGGTCTTCCTCAAGGCGCGCTACGAGCAGTGGATCGCGGCGTGGGCCGAGACCTACGAGCTGCTCGGGCGCCGGTACGACCTGGAGCTCCGCCCGGGGGTGACGTGGCTGGACGTCGCCGAGATGTTCAACGCCGTCACCGAGGGCGCGCGGATCAGGGGGATGGCGATGGGCACGGTCGCGAGCCTGTCGACGGGGGACAACGTCGTCGTCGGGTCCATCCGGGCGATGATGCCCTCGCTGTTCGTGGACACCGGCAAGCTGGGGTGATCAGCGCTCGTCGACCACCCGCCGCGCCTTGAAGGTGGTCTCCGGCAGGGTGCCCGGCGCCAGCAGCACGGCGGGAACCCGGATGCCGAGGACCCGCTTCAGCGCCTCCTCCACCGGTGCCTGCAGGGCGGCGTCACCCTCGGCCTCGACGGTCAGCTCGTCCAGCGCGCCGCGGCGCGAGACCCGCATCCGGAACTCCGGGCCGAGCCCGGGGACCGAGCGCAGCGCGGTCTCGACGGCGCTGGGGTAGACGTTCGCGCCGCGGATGACCAGCATGTCGTCCAGCCTGCCGAGCACGCCCTCCGGCATCCGCGGGTACGTCCGGCCGCACGGGCAGGGATCGGTGGCGAGGTAGGTCTCGTCCCCCGGCGCGAAGCGGATCATGGGTTGGGAGTCCCGCCAGAGGTGGGTGTAGACGACCGCGCCCCGCTCCCCCGCCGGGAGCGGCGCGTTGAGGTCGTCCGCCTGCACCACCTCGGTGAGCACCTCGTCGGTGTAGAGGTGCGTACCGGTCTGCGCCTCGCACCCCACGCTCGTCTGGAAGGGGTACATCTCCGAGGTGGAGCCGGCGTCGGCCACCGTGGCGCCCCACCCCTCGGCGATGATCCGGGCGGTCCCGGGTAGGGAGCCCCCGGGCTCGCCCCCGACGAGCAGGTGCCGCACCGTCGACGCCCGCAGGTCGATCCCCATCTGCTCGGCCACGGAGAGCAGGTGGATGCAGTACGAGGGCGTGGCGCTGAAGACCGTGGAACCGAGCCGGGTGATCAGCTCGAGGTGTCTCCGCGACTCGGTGATGCCCAGCGGGAACAGCGTGGCGCCGATCCGCTCGGCCCCCTGCACCACGCCCCAGCCGCCGAAGAACAGGCCGAAGGGGAACCCGACCTGCACGATGTCGTCCGGCCGCACGCCCGCGCACCACTGCGCCATCGCGTGCACCTCACCGGCGCGCTCCCAGTCCGCCTTCGACACGGCGTACATGGTCGGGACCCCGGAGGTGCCGGACGAGCCGTGGATCCGGGCGACCTCGCCGGGCGGCAGGTCGCGGGCGTAGCTGCCGAACGGCGGGTGCGCCGCCTGGTCCGCCACCAGCATCCTCTTGGTGATCACCGGGACCTTGGTGGTGAAGTCCTCCAGCGACTGCACCTGGTCGGGACGGAACCCGTGCGCGTCGTAGTGGCGGCGGTAGAAGGGCAGCTCGGCGTAGGCGTAGCGGAGCTGGTACTGCACGCGGTCCAGGATCAGCGCGTCCCGCTTGAGCGGATCGAGGGTCTCGCGCTCCTCGTCCCAGTACCGGGGGAACCCGCGGGCGTCGGTCTGCATCGTCGGTGCTCCTCAGCCGATGGCCCGGTCCCGGCCCGCCCAGTGGGGCGCGCGCAGGACCTTCTTGTCGATCTTCCCGAACGGCGTCTCCGGCAGGTCGTCGACGACCTCGACGGACTTCGGGCGGGCGTAGGCGGCCAGCTCCCCGCGAGCCCACTCGGTCAGCTCCGCCGCGGAGAACCCGGGCCGCGGCACCACGACCGCGTGCACGGCCTCGCCCCAGTCCTCGTGCGGGACCCCGATCACCGCGACCCGCGCGACCGAGGGATGCCGGACCAGCGCGTCCTCCACCTCGCGGCAGTACACGTTCATCCCGCCGGAGATGACCATGTCGCTCGTGCGGTCCCGCAGGTACAGGTAGCCCGCCGCGTCGAGGAACCCGACGTCACCGGTGCGGATCCAGCCGTCGGGCAGGAACTTCGCCGCGGTGGCCGCGGGGTCGTCCAGATAGGACTCCAGCGTGTACGGCGAGCGCAGGCAGATCTCCCCCGTCTCCCCCGACGGGAGGGGGGTCCCGTCGGGGGAGACCACCGCGACGTCCGCCATGATCGACGCCCGGCCACAGGAGCCGAGGAGCTCCGGGCGGGCGGGGTCGTGGTCGGACTTCGCGAGTCGGGTGCCCCAGTTGGGGCACTCGGTCTGGCCGTAGAGCTGCACGAAGACCGGGCCGAAGGTCGCCAGCGCGCGGGCCAGCCGGGTGGGGGCGATCGGGGCGGCGCCGTAGACGACCGTGCGCAGCGCGGGCGCGGGCGCCCCGTGGCCGGCCAGGTCCAGCAGCCGGTAGATCATCGTCGGCACCAGGAAGGTCCAGGTGATGCCGCGGGTGCGGAGCAGCTCCAGCGTGCGAGCCGCGTCGAAGCCCGGCTCGACCACCGTCGTCGCGCCCCGGATCAGGGCGGACTGGGCGAACAGGCCCGCCGCGTGGGCGAGCGGGGTGGTGAGCAGCAGCCGGTCCTCCTGGCCGATCTCGGCCTCCACGATCTGCGCGTACTGCACCGCGACGGCCGTGGCCTGGGTGTGCACGACGCCCTTCGGCAACCCGGTGGTGCCGCCGGTGAAGTAGATCCCGGCGCGGTCCGCGGGTCCGACCGCCTGCCGCTCCGGAGGAGGCACGTCCCCCGGAGCGGCCAGCGGGTCGCCGGGGGGCGGCGCACCGTCGTCGGACACCCACAGGTCGGCGGACCCGCCGAGGCTGGTCGCCCCGATCACCACGCGCGCCGTCGAGGCCCGCACGATGTGGGCCACCGTGGCGGCCGGGAGCAGCGGGTTGACCGGGACCTTCACCGCCCCGAGCCGCGCCACCGCCACGTCGGCCACCACGAACTCGACGCCGTTCGTGAGGTGCAGGGCGACCGCGTCGCCCGCGCCGACACCGAGCCCGCGCAGCTGGTCCGCCACCGCCGCGGACCACCGGTCGAGATCGGCGAAGCTCCAGCTCCGCTCCCCCACCTCGACCGCGGTCCGCTCGCGGTAGCGGGCGAACGCGGCCTCGAACTCCGCACCGAGGGTCGGTCTCAAGGGCGTTCGACCAGCCCCTGCGCGAACGCGACGTCCCAGTAGGAGTGCAGGCCGCGGACGTGCTGGCCGCCGTCGACCGGGCGCCCGACGGAGAAACCCTCGCCGAGCGGGGTGCCGACCAGCCCCGGTCCGATCGCGTTGACCCGCACGTTGCGCCTGCCGAGCTCGCCAGCGCAGACCTCGGTGAGGCTCTTCACCCCGGCCTTGGCCGCGCAGTAGCTCCCCATCCCGTCCGTGGCCGCGACGGCGTTGAGCGAGGAGATGTTGACGACCGAGCGGGGCGCACCGTCGTCGGGCAGCCTGCGGGCGAACTCGCGCGTGCAGAGGAACGTCCCCTTCAGCAGCGTGTCGACGATGAGGTCCCACGCCTCCTCAGTGGTGTCCTCCACGAGCGCGACCGCCGCGGTGCCCGCGTTGTCGACCAGGTGGTCGACCCCGCCGAACCGCTCGATGGCCGGCGCGAACGCCGCCTCGACGTCCGCGGCGACGCCGACCGAGCCCTCGTGCCACACCACCTCCGGCCCCAGCTCCTCGGCCGCGGCCTTGATGTGCGCGGGCTCGATCTCGAGGACGACGACGTTCGCCCCCTTCTCCAGCACCGCCGCGGCGATCCCCTTGCAGATCCCGCTCCCGCCGCCCGTGACCAGCACGGTGCGGCCCGCCAGCTCCGGGACCGGGGCGGACAGACCCGCCCGCATCAGTCGATCCCGAGCGCGCGGTTCGCGAGCCGCTGCCTCCGGTCGAGGCGCTCGCGCTTGGTGAAGTGCGGCATGACGTAGCGGGCGAACATCTCGTTGGACCGGTTCCACCTGTCCGTGGTCACCCAGTCCCGGACGTTGATCAGCAGCGTGCCGAAGCCGCCGACCTCCTCCTCCAGCTCCTTGAGCTGTCGGGTGCACTCCTCCGGGCTGCCGACGATCCACGGGATGTTCTCGACCATCCAGTCGAGGGTGAGGTCGGCGTCCGTCATGCCGTCGCCGATCTTCATCAGCGCGCCGAGGCCGAGCCCGAGCAGGTAGTCGTAGGAGAGCTTCACGCCCTCCCGGATGTCCCGGATCGCCTGGTCCTTGTCGTCGGTGACGTAGACCTCGCGCACGATGCGCCAGTTCTCCCGGGTCACCGCCGGGTCGATACCCGACCGCGCCCCGGCCTCCAGCATGGCGGTGCCCATCGCCTTGAGGTCCGGCGCGTCGGTGTACGTGCCGTTGTCGATCGGCGCGAAGTGCACGGACAGCGGCTTCCAGCCCCGCTCGCCGCACTTGGCGTAGTTGTGCACGCCGGTGAGGCCCGCGATCGCGAAGGGCGGCACGTCCTGGTACGGCCCGACCTGCAGCTGGCGGTTCTCGTACTTCCAGTAGACGCCCTCGTAGCTCACCGGGTCGTCCGAGGTCAGCAGCTGCCAGATGATCTCCAGCGCCTCGTTCGTCCGCGGCGAGGCCTCGGTGGGCTCGAGCCCGAACAGCGCCTTGTCCGTGGGCAGCCCGCCACCGCCGAAGCCGTACTCCAGCCTGCCGTGGGTGAGGTGGTCGAGGAAGGCCATCCGCTCGGCGACCATGAACGGGTCCTGGTAGGGCAGGTTGATCACACCCGTGCCCAGCCGGATCCGGTGGGTCACGGCCGACGCCTTGGCGATCATGTACTCGGGCACCGGGACGTTCTCGTAGCCGCCCGTGTGGTGCTCGCCGATCCAGTACTCGTGGAAGCCCAGCCGCTCCGCCTCCACGATCCCCGCGATGTCACGGTCGTAGGACAGCGTCCAGTTCTCGCGCGGCGGGTGCTCGGGCATGGTGAAGAAGCCGAACTTCATCGGTCGGGTTCCTTTCGGCGGGTTCCGGGATGTGCACAAACCGGAGTTTGCTTCCGCAGCGTCCTCACTGTGGCGCGCACCACGTCTGACTGTCAAGGCGACGGACAGGCGCATTGATAACCAACCGCACGTTTGCTTTCATGGACCCGTGACGATCCCCGATCCACGCCCCCGCATCGTGGTCGGGGCCTCCGGCGACGGCCTGGTCGAGGGCGACAAGCACTCCACGCTCCGCATGGTCCGCGGGGTGAAGAACCGGTT
>NZ_JACBXB010000167.1 GCF_013870575.1 Pseudonocardia pini | reverse complement strand
GCCCGGCACCCCCGGCTCCTGCTGCTCGACGAGCTGAGCCTCGGGCTCGCGCCGCTGATCGTGCGGCAGCTGCTGCCGGTCATCCGGGACTACGCGCGCGAGTCCGGGTGCGGCGTGTTGCTGGTGGAGCAGCACGTCGCCCTGGCCTTGGAGGTGGCCGACCGCGGTTACGTCCTCACTCGGGGCCGGGTGTCGACCGAGGGCTCCGCCGACGCGCTGCGCCGCGACCACGACCGGGTCCTCGCGGGGTACCTGGGGGTGGAGCCCGCCGCGGGCGCCTGAGCGGGAGACGAGGAACGGCCCGGCCGCGCCACCGCGCGGCCGGGCCGTTCCCTGTCGGTCGGAGCCGGTCGGAGCCGATCAGAGCCCGATCTCGGCGAGGGACTCCTTCACGGTCTCCAGCGAGGTGCGCAGCTCGGCGCTGTCGCGGACCTCCAACCACACGGCCAGCGGGGCGGTGGTGACCGAGGTCCCGGAGTCGCCGTCGAGCGCGTCGGTGTCGAGGATCCGGACGTCGAAGACCTGTGGCAGCGTCCGCAGCTCGTCGGCGATTCGGTGCGCGGCCCGAAGCGGGACCGGCGTGCGCGGCGCGGGTGCCAGGTACTGGCAGACGATCCTGCTGCCGTAGTCGAACTCCGGGACCTCGGGACGCCTACCGAGGACCACGTCGAACCAGATCCTGATCGGGGCGGTGCCGTAGAGCCGCACGCAGGCGTCGTGGATCGTGGAGGTCATCCGCCCGTTGACCTCGAGGATCTCGGGTCCGTCCGCGCCGAGCTTCAGCTCGGTGTGACACCACCCGTTGCGGATCCCCAGGGCGGCGACCGCGCCGAGGGCGACCTCCTCGCACCGCCGCCGCAGGTCCGCGGAGAGCTGCGAGGGGACGAGGTCCCCGGTGGGCTTGAACGGCGGCGCGGTCGGCGGCTTGTCCATCACCCCGAAGAGGTGGGTCACCCCGCCGACCGTCATCGTCTGCACCGACAGGCAGTCCGAGAGCCAGTCGCCCAGCGGGTGCGCACCGCCCACGATCTCACCTTCGAGCAGCCACAGCCCGTCGTCGGTCCCGATCACCTCGCGCGCCTGGTCGAGGTCGGTGACCCGGACGACGCCCGAGCTGCCCCAGCCGCGACTGGGCTTGAGGACCATCGAGCCGGACCGTAGTCCCTCGGGGACCCGCTCCCACCAGCCGTCCTCGCCGGCGTCGATCTCCGCCCACGCGGGCTGTGGCAGGCCGTGCGCGGCGAAGGCCCTGCGCTGGCGGACCTTCTCGCTGATCGTGTCCGCGACGGCGGGGGAGTGGTAGTGGCGCAGCCCCACCGCCTCGGCGATGCGCGCGGTCTCGCGTAGTGTCTGGTCCCCGATGCTGGTGATCCCGGCGCAGTGCGCCACCCGGGAGGGCTCTCGCACCACGTCGTCCAGCAGTTCGACCCGGAACCCGAGATCGCGCAGGTCCTGCGCTGTCCGGGCGTCCCACCGGGTGCGCATGCTGAAGATGAAGAGGTAGTCGAACTCGCCCGCGGCGAGCTCGACCAACATCTCCACCGGCCCCATGTAGGTGATGTAGTCGACCAGCGCCAGCACCGGTCGGTCGATGCGTTCGGTGGACTCGACGTGCGCGACGGCGGTGGACATCAGCCGGCCTCCACGACCTGCCGGGCCCGGGGACCGGCGGTGTCGGCCATGAAGCGCAGGCCGAGCAGACCGATGGCGGACATGCCGAGGATGTAGAAGCCGATCGTCCACGAGGAACCGCCGCCCGCGGCGGCCAGCGCCCCGGCGATCGTCGGAGCGAGCCCGCCCCCGAGGATCACGGCGGTCTGGTACCCCAAAGAGAATCCGCTGACCCGGACCTGCGGCGGGAACAGCTCCGCGAACTGGGTGACCATCGGCCCGCCGACCAGCCCGCAGCCGATGGCCAACACCACCACGGCGACGAGGATCACCGGGACCGACCGGGTGTCGAGCAGCAGGAAGAACGGGAACGCCATGGCGAGGCACACCACGAACCCGGCGACCATCGTGCGGCGCCGCCCGGTGCGGTCGGCCAACCGCCCGCCCACCACGTAGGAGACGAAGAGCGCGACGTTGACGATGACCGAGATCCCCAGGCTGAGTCCCTGGGACATCTGCAGGAACGTCGCGAGGTAGCCGAGGGTGAAGGTGAACAGCAGCGAGGCGACGCCGGACTGGGCGGCGGTCACGGCGATCACCTGGAGCACGGTGCGCCACTGGGTGTGCAGCACGGTGAGGATCGGCGTCCGCTCGAGGGTTCGGGCCGCGGCCATCGCGGTGTAGGTGGGCGACTCCTGCATCCGGGACCGGATGTAGAGACCGACGGCGAGCACCAGCACACTGGCCACGAACGGGATCCGCCAGCCCCAGGCCAGGAAGGTCTCGCGGGAGAAGGCGAGCGAGGTGACGAGGAAGCACACCGAGGCCAGAACCGCCCCCAGGACGCCACCGCCGACCAGCAGCGCACCCCGGGTCGCCCGCTTGTCCGGCGGGCTGTGCTCCATGACGATCGCGACCGCGCCGCCGAGCTCGCCACCCGCGGCGACACCCTGGAGCAGCCGCAGCAGCACGAGCAGGATCGGGGCGGCGACGCCGATCTGGGCGTAGGTCGGGAGCAGGCCGATGGCGACGGTCGCTCCACCCATCATCAGCACGGTCGCCTGCAGGACCCGCTTGCGCCCGTGGCGGTCGCCCATGTGGGCGAACACCAGCCCGCCGACCGGTCGGGCGATGAAGCCCGCCGCGAAGGTCGCGAAGGCCGCCAGGACCCCGGCGACGGGCGAGAAGGTCGGGAAGAACACGGAGCTGAACACGACGGCGGCGGCGGTGCCGTAGAGCACCCAGTCGAAGAGCTCCAAGCCGGTGCCGAGCATGCCGGCGACGAGTGCGCGGCGCTGCTCCTCGGGCGGGACCTCGGTGGCGGGCGGGGAATCGGTGACGGTGTGGACGCGGTCGTCGGACTCGCTCATTCGGTCTCCTCCAAGCTCGGCGACGCTACCGATCGGGGACCTCTACCGAGGTCCGGCGGCCGTCGGCCGCCAGCGGTCCCATCGTCAGCCGGGAGGTTCCGGTGAGGTAGAGACAATTACTCCTGAGCAGGAGCAGCCGGGCCCGCGGACCGTGGGTAGCGGTCACCCGCGACGGCCGCGACCGGGACCGCCCGCTCGATCTCGGCGAGGTCGCCCGCCGTGAGTGGTCGTCGGGCCGCCTCGACGGCCTCCGCCACCTGTTCGGGCGTCCGCGAGCCGAGCACGGCAACGATGTCGCCCCACTCCCCGCGCCGGGCCATCACCCAACCGACGGCGAGCTGGCCGACGGTCAGTCCCAGGCGGTCCGCGATACCGCGGATCGCCTCGACCAACGCGAGGTTGGACCGGACGTTGTCGCCGGTGAACCGGGGGAGCCGACCGCGGACGTCCTGCGGGCCCCGCCCTCCCCGCCATCGGCCGGACAGCAGACCGCGCGACAGCACTCCGTAGGCGGTGACGCCGATGCCCAGCTCACGGCACACTTCCAGCACCCCGCCCGGCGCCTCGATCTCGCGGGTGAACAGGGAGTACTCGACCTGGACGTCCGTGATCGGGTGGACCGCGTGTGCCCGGCGGATGGTGTCCGGGTCGACCTCGGAGAGCCCGACCCCGCGGACGTAGCCCTCGGTGACGAGCTCCGCGAGGGCCCCGACGGTCTCCTCGATCGGCACCGCCGGGTCCGCCCGGGCGGGGCGGTAGAGGTCGACGTACTCCCTGCCGAGGCGCCGCAGGGAGTAGGCGAGGAAGTTCCGCGCGGACGCCGGGCGGCAGTCGATCCCGATCGGCCTGCCCGCGGGGTCGCGCAACGACCCGAACTTCAGGCTCAGGACCACCGAGTCCCGCTCTCCCGGGCCGAGCGCCCGGCGGATCAGGTCCTCGTTGTGCCCCATGCCGTAGAAGTCCGCGGTGTCGATCAGGGTGATCCCGGCGTCGAGCGCCGCGTGGAGCGTCGCGATCCCGGTGTCGTCCGGCGCCGGACCGTAGGCCCCGGACAGCGCACTGCCGCCGAGCCCGAGGACGCTCACCTCGGGCCCGGCGGCCCCGAGCCGCAGGTGCTCCACCTACCGGGCCGCTCGCAGGTCGGCGGTGTTCTGGTTCGGCTTGTACGGCGCGCTCGCCACGGTCGCCCGGATCGCCTTCTCCGGGTCACCGGGGTTGCCCCAGACGACCGTGACCTCCGTGCCCGGCTCGGCGTACGCCACGTCGATCGGGCACAGCGACATCATCCGGCGGAACCAGTGCGAGTAGCCGCGCGAGGTGGCGACCCCGACGATGGTGCCGTCGACCTCCACCCGGTCGGCCCACATGAAGCCCTTCTGGTCACGCGGCATGTCCATGAAGGTGTGGTGGCGTTCGCCCGGGCGCAGGAGTGAGGCGAACACGTCGGTCACGTCGTCGGCGTTCCAGACCAGCGTGCGCAGCACCCGCGTCGGGTTCGCCTTCTCGGCCAGCAACGGTTCGGCGCCGAGGAAGTCGGTGCCGAGGATGACCTTGCTCCAACCGAGCTCCACCGGGCTGCGGTAGTACTCGCTGATCTGCTTGCCGGGGTAGCTGCCCGCGACGTAGGCGGGCTTGGCGTTCGGCGGCATCTGTGAGAGGAAGAACTCGAGGTACTCGGCCGTGTCCGGTTCGAAGATGGCGGGGATGTAGTCGGTCGCGATCGTCGGGTAGCTCGCCTGCAGGTGGTTGATCAGCGAGATCCGGCCGCCCATCCGTCGGATGCCGAACTCCTCGCCCGCCGCCAGGATGGCGTCGTAGATCTCCTGGCGGTGCTCGGCCGGGCCCTGGAGCTCGAACCCGATCTCACCGGACATGCCCTGGCGCAACGCGTGGATGCGGTGACCGGCGATGGTGATCGGAGCGACCCACATGTACCTCGTGTCCAGGTAACCCTCGGACGGGTCCAGCTTCTGCAGGACCTTGATGGCCGTCGGGCCGGAGAGCTGCAGGATGAACCAGTCGTCCTGCTCCACCGCGACGTTCAGGCCCGCCCGCTCCGCCTGGAAGCGCATCCAGTACCCGCCGCGGCCGTGGAGCATGAACTCCTCGTCGCCGAAGCGGGTCAGGATGCCCTCGTGGATCACCTTGCCGTCGGCGTTGGTGTGGACGACGTGCTTCGACTGCCCGATCGCGAAGCGCGAGTAGTCGTTCACCGAGAACCGGGAGAACAGCTCGAGCACGTCGGGTCCGCGGAACCAGTGCTGCCACAGGAACGACCAGTCGCCGATCGAGCACGTCTCCTGCCAGGAGTCGTTCTCGTCGAGGAAGGTCGTGTACTCCTGCTGGCCGAACCGACTCCAGGCGTAGACCTCGGGCGGCGTCCGCATCTCGTCGACGGTGAAGTCCATG
The DNA here is from genome assembly GCF_013870575.1 of Pseudonocardia pini. Lineage (GTDB taxonomy): Bacteria > Actinomycetota > Actinomycetes > Mycobacteriales > Pseudonocardiaceae > Pseudonocardia > Pseudonocardia pini. Next base: position 3,330 of record NZ_JACBXB010000167.1, on the reverse strand, counting down.
GTGCTCGTCCCCTCGCTCAGTGCCCGCAGCCGGCGTGACCGCCGGTGCTCGGCCGCGCCAACCCGTGCTCCGCGCCGACCATGCGCATGAACATCGGGTGCTGGGTGCGGCAGATCTGCAGCTCGGCCTTCGTCCACGCGGTCGGGTCCGCGGCGTACTCCTCGTAGCTGCCCTCGCAGTTGAGGCCGGGCACCGCGGGCACCCAGGCCTCGTCCAACCAGTAGTCGGCGTCCTCGCCCGCGATCTCGGCGGCGATCGCCCGCACCTTCGGGTCGTCGAGCGCCTTCAGCCTGCCCTCGTCGATGAGCAGGACCTCCTCCCCGTCGGGGGTCTGGATCGTCACCGTCGGGAAGTTGAGGTGGGTGTGCCAGTGGCCCACCGGGTGGCCGAGGTTCGCGGCCTCCACCTCGCGCGCGGAGGTGACGACGGTGCCGTAGCCGAGGTGGATGATGCCGCTGCGGGTGCGCTCGATGATCCCGCAGATCCATCCCTGCAGGTAGCCGTCGCGGGGGCGGTGCACCTTCGGGTTGGTGCCGATGGACACCTCGAACAGCCAGAGCAGCCCGGGGCCGGGGAAGCCGGGGTACTGCAGGTCCTTGGTGCGCTCCTCGAGCTCGCGCAGCTTGTCGCCGAAGACGCCGCCGCCCTCGATCGAGGTGATCCGTCCGTTCTCGACGGTCATCTCTAGGCGCGGGTACGGCCCGATGTGGTTCATCGTGCCCGCGATGACGCCGTTGATCCCGTCGACGCCCGGTTCCGGAGACATCCACAGCGGACGCGCCGTGATGTGGCCGGGCATGTAGCCGGCGATCAGGTCCGGGCTCTGCGGCCACCAGTCCTGCGCGGTCTCCATGTTCCAGGTCGATCGGTCCGGTGCGAAGTAGTGGTCCGGCAGGGGGAAGGTGAGGTCGGTGCCCTCCGGGTCGGTGACCCGGACCAGCGACCCGCGCTTGATGGTGGAGTCCGTCCACTCGTCGATGGCCGAGATGATCTTACCGGGGATGAGGTTGCCGGGGTTCGCCACCAGCTCGCGGGACACGAACGGCATGCGGGCGATCTTCATGTTGGCCTCGCCGAGGACGGGTCCGCCGAAGCCCCACAGCACCTTGTCGTAGGTCGCGTTGCGGTCCATGTCGGCCCAACGCTCCATGTCGCCGGTGACCTCGGCGGTGAGCGCGAGCATGATGTCGATCTCGTCGTACCCGTCGAACTCCGGCTTGGGACCGCGGTCGAGGGTCTCGATCTCGAACTCGCAGCCGTACTCCTTCAGCACGGCCGCGCACGCGTCGACGACGAGCGGGTCGTGCCAGTTGTCCGTGCGGAGCAGGATCCTCTCGCCCGGCTGCAGGTCCCACGTCGCGTGCAGGGCGCCCGCCTGGTACGGGCGGTCGGCGACCGCGCGGAGGTAGGGCAGCAGCTCGTCCACGGTGTCGATCTTGATGTACTCGGGGCACCGCGGGCGCCGGGAGACCGGGAGCTCGGACATGGTGTGCTTTCTCCTCGCCGTCGAGAACGCCCTCACGGGCCGTCCGGCGGCGAGGCTAGCCACGGGGATCCGGGCTGTCGTGGCACATGAGTTCCACCCCCGGCTGACCGCTCGGGGTTGCACGGTGCCCGCCTCCGTGTTCAGGGACATTGGTTTCTTGTCCGGCTGGTCGCCGCTCCCGAGCATTGCCCCGGCAAGGGTGCCCCGGCTCCGACCTCCCGGACGAGCACGGCGACGCCACCTCACCCAGGAACGAGGATCCCCGAGATGACGGACACCGACTCCAGGCTGGAGATGGTCTCTCCGCTGATGCACCCAGCCTTCGGGCCGCGGATTCCGGCGAAGGAGTTCTACGAGCTCCCGCCCGAGTGGTTCCACGTCGGCTCCGGCCCGGTGTACGGGCGGGTGGACGTGGACCCGGGCGACAACAACCTGTTGGACAAGGGCGACGGGCCGCCCCTCGGCGTGCGGATCAAGCTCGTCGGGCGGGTGATCGACAGTGACGGGGAGCCGGTCCCGGGGACGTTGATCGAGATCTGGCAGGCCAACGCGGGCGGGCTCTACCTCGACGAGTACTGCGACCGGCCGTGGCTGCCGACGGACCCGAACTTCTTCGGCACGGGTCGGACGTTGACCGACGAGAACGGCGAGTACGTGTTCTACACGATCCGGCCGTCGGGCTACGCGGGTCCGCCGGGGAGCGGGATGTGGCGGGCTCCGCACGTGCACTTCTCGTTCTTCGGTCCGAACCTGGCCAACCGGTTGATCACGGCCTGCTACTTCGAGAACGACCCGCTCAACGAGACGGACTTCGTCTACGCCCAACAGAAGTACGCCGACGACCGGGACAAGATGATCGCCCGGGTCGAGGAGGTCGGCCTGGACGGCACGTATCTGCAGGTGGTGTACCGCTGGGACGTCGTCCTGCGTGGTCCGGGCGCGACCCCGATGGATGTGGAGTGAGCATGGCCGAGCAGACCGATCCCGCCGCAGACCCGCGTCACCGGGTCTTGACGCCGTCGCAGGGGCCCGGACCCTACGCGAGCATGACGTTGATGTACGAGGGCGCCGAGAACGGGGTCGACCCGAGGAGCCCGGGCGCGTTCACCGTGACCGGTCGGGTGGTCGACGGGGTGGGGCGTCCGATCGCTCCGCCGGACGTGTTGATCGAGGTGTTGGCGGGCGACCAGTTCGTGCGGGCGCTGACCGACGACCTCGGCGGGTTCTCGTTCACGGTGCGCAAGCCGGAGCGGGTCGGGTTGGCAGGGCGTGGGTTGCAGGCGCCGTTCTTCCACGTGGTCCTCCACGTGTTCCCGCTGCCGGAGCTGCACCGGACGCGGATGTACTTCGCGGACGAGGAGGCGGCGAACGCCACCGACCCGCTGCTGGGCTACCTGGACGAGGGCGACGCGGCGACGTTGGTCGCGGAGGTCGACGGGTCGGGGTACCGGTGGGAGATCCGGCTCTCCGGTGACCAGCAGACCGCGTTCTTCGCCGCGCCGGGGGAGCCGTCACTGCTCGACGGTGGACAGACCCCGTCCCGTCCGTTCCGGGAGCAGCTCAATGTCTGACAGCACCTCGGGACAGCGGATCGACCCCTCGGCCGCGCGCTTGTGTCCCCAGGGACACAGGACGATCCGCAACGTGATCCTGCCGCCCGGTGAAGGCCGGTTCCGCTGCCCCACCTGCGGGTGGGCCGACACCGACGACTTCCCGGGCCACGCGGCCGGGACGGAGTCGACCGACCCCGTGCACCCGACCGGTCCCTGACTCGGCGAAGGAGACTCTCCATGGACCCGGAGAACGCGCCGGCCGTCCGGTCGACGCTGGTGGTCGGCTGCGGC
>NZ_JACBXB010000166.1 GCF_013870575.1 Pseudonocardia pini | reverse complement strand
CGTCGGTGCCCTCGGCCTCGGCGGGCCGGTCGAGTACGGCGTCCTGGCCGACGTCGTCGTGGTGCCGTCCGGAGACGGGTTCGGCCTGCTCACGGGCGCCCGTGCGACCCCGGTCGGGTCGTACGACCGCACGACCAGGCTGGCCGCGCTCGCCGACGGGTCCGTGGAGGCCCTGCCCGGCGACGCGTCGTCGCTGGAGGCGCGGGCCACGGTGCTGGTCGCCGCGGACCTGGTCGGGATCGCGCGGTCGGCCCTCGCCCGCACGGTCGCCTACGACCGCGAGCGGGAGCAGTTCGGCGTGCCCGTGGGGTCCTTCCAGGCGATCAAGCACGCGCTGGCGGACATCCACGTGGGCGTGACGATGGCCGAGCACGCGGCGCTCTACGCGGCCCACGCGGTCGACATCGGGCTGGAGGACGCGGCGCTGGCCGTGTCGGTCGCGAAGGCCAAGGCGAGCGACGTGGCGCTGCAGTCCACCGCCGCGATGATCCAGTACCACGGCGGCATCGGGTACACCTGGGAACACGAGGCGCACTTCTTCTACAAGCGCGCCAAGCGGCTCGCCGGGCAGTTCGGGACGGCCGACGCGCACCGCGAGAAGATCGCCGCCCTCACGATCTGACCCCTCACCGCACGAACGGCACTCTCGCTCAGACCTTCTGAGCGAGAGTGCCGTTCGTGCGGTCCAGGATGGGGGGATGGACAGCTACCGCGCCGTCGCCGACGCCTCCCGCACCGCCGCGTTGACCCGGGAGCAGACCTCCCCGTTCACCATCGACGTCCGCTTCACCGGCGGGCTGAGCGACCGGCAGCAGGCGGCCTTCGCGACCGCCGCGGACCGGTGGGCCCGGATGATCGTGGGGGACCTTCCCCCGGTGACCGTGGACGGCGAGACCGTGGACGACGTGCTGATCCTCGCGGGCGGCACGGCGATCGACGGCGCCGGGCAGATCCTCGGCCAGGCGGGCCCGACGCGGCTGCGGCCCGCCTCGGCGGGCCTGCTCCCCGCCGTCGGGCAGATGGAGTTCGACACGGCGGACCTGCGGCAGATGGAGCGCGACGGCACCCTCGACGACGTGATCGCCCACGAGATGGGGCACGTCCTCGGCATCGGGACCCTGTGGGCCCGCGCCGGGCTCCTCACCGGACAGGGGACGGACGACCCGCGCTTCACCGGGGAGGGGGCGGTGGCGGAGTGGGCGGAGCTCGGCGGGACGGGGGACGTGCCCGTCGAGAACACCGGTGGCGACGGCACCCGCGAGGGCCACTGGCGGGAGTCCACGTTCGCGACCGAGCTGATGAGCGGGTTCATCGCGCAGCGGGGCAACCCGCTGTCCCGGGTCACCGTCGCGAGCCTCGGCGACCTCGGCTACACCGTGGACCTCGAGGCGGCCGAGCCCTACGCGGTGCCCACGCCGACCGAGTCCGCCGCCGTCGTGGCCGGGCCCGGCAGGCGTTCCCGGGTGACCCGGCCGCGGGCGAGTGTGCTGCCCGACTCCGCAGTGGACGTCTGAGGTAAGGCTTGCTTACATGACGGCGTGCTGCTTCTGGAACGACCCGCGCCCGTGACCGACGCCCTCGACCGCCGCGGCTTCCTGGCCGGGGCCGGGGCGGCGGCGGCCCTGTTCGGGCTGACCGCCTGCGGTGCCGCCGAGGAGCCGGCCCCGCAGGGGGCCACCCGCACCGTGGAGGGGGCCTTCGGGCCGGTGGCCGTGCCCGTCGACCCGCAGCGGGTGGTGGCCACGGACTTCTACACGACCTACGCCCTGCTCGACGTCGGGTACACCGTGGTCGGGACCGCCCAGGCCACGGTCGGCGGCGTGCTGCCCGAGTACCAGCAGGCCTACGACACGATCCCCAAGGTCGGGTCCACCGTGGACCTCAACTACGAGACGATCGCGGCGCAGCGGCCCGACCTGATCCTCGGCACCCTCGTGCCGAACCTGCCCGCGGACCTCGCGCAGCGGCTCGGGGCGATCGCGCCCGCGCTGCTGTTCCCGGCGGGCGGGAGCCCCGGGACCTGGCGGGAGCGCGCGGTCCGGACCGCCGACGCCGTCGGGCGGGGCGCGGAGATGGAGCAGGTCAAGGCGGCCTACGAGAAGCACGCCCAGGACATCGCGACCCGGTACGCCGAGGTGCTCGGCCGGACCCGTTGGGGGCTGGTGCGCGGCGGCCAGGAGGGGACGGCGCTCGTCGACCTGCCGAACTCGTGGAGCGGGGTGGTGCTCGGGGCGGTCGGCGCCCGGCTCACCGCCTTCGCCGAGGGCAAGGAGGGCGCCTCGGCGCCGCTGTCCTACGAGGAGCTGGGCACGCTCGCGGACTGCGACGTCGTGCTGCACCTGGCCGACACCCGCGGCGGCGTCGACCAGAACACCCGGCGGATGCTCGACGCGCCGACCTTCCGGGCCCTGCCCGCCGTGGCCGCCGGGCGACTCTTCCCGCTGCCCAACTACTACGTCTCGCACTACCGGCAGGGCGACGCCGTCCTCACCGAGCTGGAGGGGGTCCTGGGGGGCCTGTCCTAGTTGGAATCGCGGAACTCCCCCGACCGTGGGACCGTGGGGGAATGCCTGCCCCTCCCGCAGTCAACGCCACCGCCGCCGCCCTGCTCGGACTGCTCCACAGCGGTCCGATGACGGGCGGCCAGCTCGTCGCTGCGGCGGGTGAGCGGTTCGGGTCGTTCTTCACGGTCACCCGCAGCCAGGTCTACCGCGAGCTCCCGGTGATGGCCGAGGCCGGCCTCCTCCGGCTCGGCAAGCAGGGTCCGCGTGCCTCGCAGCAGTACGTCATCACCGCGGCGGGCAAGCGCTCGTTCAAGGCCTGGCTGCAGCACGGCAGCGGCGGCGACTCGCTGCGCAGCCCGCTCGTGCTGCGGCTGCTGCACGCGGGCTCGCTCACCGTGAAGCAGCGCACCGAGCTGGTGGACACCTCCCGCGAGGTCTACACCGCCCGGCTCGCCGAGGCCCGCGCCGCCGCCCGCGGCGAGACGGACCCGTACCAGAAGGCCGTCGCGGACTTCACGGTCTCCCACACCCGCGCGATGGTGAAGCTCCTGGACGCCATCCCCGTCGAGTAGACGGGGGCGGCCGCGTAGCCTGGAGCGTTGTGAACCCCGACGTGGCAGCCGACCTGAAGGACCTCGCGACGACCCTCGAGGGCATCGAGGTCGTCACGGACCTGCCCGCGCTCCGCAACGAGATCGCGGATCTCGAGGAGCAGGCGGGCGCGCCCGACCTCTGGAACGACACCGAGGCCGCGCAGAAGGTCACCAGCAGGCTGTCGCACGCCCAGGCCGACCTGCGCCGCGTCGAGGAGCTCCGCCGCAGGCTGGAGGACCTCCCGGTGCTCTACGAGCTGGCCGAGGACGAGTCCGACGAGTCCGCGATCGCCGACGCGGACCGCGACCGCGCGAAGCTCCGCGAGGAGATCGCGTCGCTCGAGGTCCGCACCCTGCTCTCCGGGGAGTACGACGAGCGCGAGGCCCTCGTGACCATCCGCTCCGAGGCGGGCGGGGTGGACGCGGCGGACTTCGCCGAGATGCTGATGCGCATGTACCTGCGCTGGGCCGAGCGCCACGGGTACAAGGTGGACGTCTACGACACCTCCTACGCGGAGGAGGCGGGCATCAAGTCCACCACCTTCCAGGTCCACGCGCCCTACGGCTACGGCACGCTGTCGATCGAGCAGGGCACCCACCGGCTCGTCCGGATCTCGCCCTTCGACAACCAGGGCCGCCGTCAGACCTCGTTCGCGGGCGTCGAGGTCACCCCGGTCGTCGAGTCCACGGACCACGTGGAGATCGACGAGAAGGAGCTGCGGGTGGACGTCTACCGGTCCTCCGGGCCCGGTGGGCAGGGCGTCAACACCACGGACTCTGCGGTCCGGCTGACCCACATCCCCACGGGCATCGTGGTGTCCTGCCAGAACGAGCGCAGCCAGATCCAGAACAAGGCGACCGCCATGGTCGTGCTGCAGGCCAAGCTCCTCGCGCGCAAGCACGAGGAGGAGCGGGCACTGATGGACTCGCTCAAGGACACCGGGTCCAGCTGGGGCAACCAGATGCGCTCCTACGTCCTGCACCCGTACCAGATGGTCAAGGACCTGCGGACGGAGTACGAGGTCGGCAACCCCGGCGCGGTGCTCGACGGCGACATCGACGGCTTCATCGAGGCGGGCATCCGGTGGCGGCGCAACCAGCAGCTCGAGGCGGAGAACGCGTAATCGGCCGAGCGGTAGCACCCGTGCGCCGAGGGGGCCTGTCGGATTCCGGTCGGTCCATGATCGGTCGGTAACGTCCCGCTGGTGATCCGGCTGGAGCGCGTCACCAAGATGTACAAGACCTCGACGCGCCCTGCACTGGACCGCGTGTCGGTCGAGGTGGACAAGGGCGAGTTCGTCTTCCTGATCGGCCCGTCCGGTTCCGGCAAGTCCACGTTCCTGCGGCTGCTGCTTCGCGAGGACGTCCCGACCCGCGGGAACATCTTCGTCACGGACCTGAACGTCGCCAAGATCCCGCGCCGCAAGGTCCCGCGGCTGCGCCAGCGGATCGGCTGCGTGTTCCAGGACTTCCGGCTGCTGAGCAACAAGACGGTCGGCGAGAACGTCGCCTTCGCGCTCGAGGTGATCGGCAAGTCGCCCACCACCGTCCGCAAGGTGGTGCCCGAGGTGCTGGAGCTCGTGGGGCTGGACGGCAAGGCGGACCGGATGCCGCACGAGCTCTCCGGCGGCGAGCAGCAGCGCGTGGCGATCGCCCGCGCCTTCGTGAACCGGCCGCTCCTGCTGCTCGCGGACGAGCCCACCGGCAACCTCGACCCGGACACCAGCCAGGACATCATGCTGCTGCTGGAGCGGATCAACCGCACGGGCACCACGGTCCTGATGGCCACCCACGACCACTCCATCGTCGACTCCATGCGCCGCCGGGTGGTGGAGCTGGACCTCGGCCGGGTCGTCCGGGACGAGGCACACGCCGTCTACGGGGTGGGTCGCTAGCCGTGCGCACCGCCGACGTCCTTCTTCCCGCGGAGGCGACATGAGAACAGACTTCGTCCTGCGGGAGGTCACGACCGGCCTGCGCCGCAACGTCACGATGACGGCGGCGATGGTCCTGACCACGGCCATCTCGCTGCTCATGGTCGGCACCGGGCTGCTCGCGGTGAAGACGATCGACGCCACCGAGTCGCTCTACTCGGACCGGCTCGAGGTGCGGGTGGCCCTCACCCAGGACGTCTCGGTGGCGGACTCGGACTGCTCCCAGCCGATCTGCTCGGGTCTGCTGGCCGTCCTGGAGAACTCGCCGCTGGTGGCGGGCGTGGAGTACGAGAACCAGGAGCAGGCCTACCAGCGCTTCCAGGAGCTGTTCGCGGGCCAGTCGGTCGCCGACCTCGCCCGCCCGCAGTCGCTGCCCGCGACCCTGCGGGTGAAGCTCGTGGAGCAGAACGGGTCCACCGAGGCCGGCGCCTCCGCCGTCAAGCAGGCGATGGAGGGCCAGGTCGGCGTCCGCACGGTGATCGACCAGCGGGACGTCGTCGCCAAGCTGTTCGACTTCCTCGGCGGCGTGCGGAACGTGACGTTCGCGCTGGCCCTCGTGCAGGCGATCGCCGCGCTGCTGCTGATCTCCAACACCGTGCAGGTCTCCGCGTACACCCGCCGCACCGAGGTGGGCGTGATGCGCCTCGTCGGCGCCACGCGCTGGTACACCCAGCTGCCGTTCCTGGTGGAGGCCGTGCTCACCGGGGTGGCGGGCGCCGTCCTGGCGGGGGTCGGGCTCGTGGTCGGGAAGGTCGCGTTCATCGACTCGCTGCTGGCCGGGATCGCGCAGAACGGGGTGATCCCGCCCGTCACGCTCGTCGACGTCCTGGCCGTCTCGGCGTACCTCGTGCCCATCGGCGCGGTGATCGCGGGCGTGACCGGCTACGTAACTCTGCGCCTGTACGTCAAGGTCTGACGCATTATGGAGCCACAACTGTCGTTTCCGACCCCGGAAACGACAGTTGTGGCTCCATAATGCGGGGGCGGCGGCGGGTACGCTGGATCACGTGAAGGAGAAAGGCCGCAAGGTGATCGCGCAGAACCGGCGCGCGCGCCACGACTACGCCGTGCTCGAGGAGTTCGAGGCCGGCGTCGCGCTCATGGGCACCGAGGTGAAGAGCCTGCGGCTGGGCCGGGCGTCGATCGTCGACGCGTACGCGACGGTGGACGACGGCGAGGTCTGGCTCCGCGGCCTCCACATCCCGGAGTACACGCAGGGCAGCTGGACCAACCACGAGCCGCGGCGGACCCGCAAGCTGCTGCTGCACCGCTACGAGATCGAACGGCTCATCGGCAAGATCCGCGAGGGCGGGCTCACGCTCGTCCCGATGTCGCTGTACTTCTCGGACGGCAAGGTCAAGTGCGAGATCGCGCTGGCCAAGGGCAAGAAGTCCTACGACAAGCGGCAGGACCTCGCCAAGAAGGACGCCCAGCGCGACATGGCCCGCGCGATCGGGCGGGCGGCGAAGGGTCGGGCGAGGTCCCTGCAGTGACGGCGGGCCCCGCCACGGACGCCGACGTCTCGGGCTGGGTGGCGGACCTCGGTCTGCCCGGCCTCGTCGACGTGCACGTCCACTTCTTGCCGGAGCGGGTGCTCGCCAAGGTCTGGGCCTACTTCGACGAGGCGAGGACGCACTACGGCATGGACTGGCCGATCCAGTACCGGCTGCCCGAGGCCGAGCGGGTCGCGATCCTGGCGAAGCTGGGCGTGCTCGCCTACGCCCCGCTCGTCTACCCGCACAAGCCGGGCATGGCGGCCTGGCTGAGCGAGTGGGTCGGGGAGTTCGCGGACTCCACACCCGCCGCGGTCCGCACGGCCACGCTGTATGCCGAGCCCGGCGTCGAGGAGTACCTGGGCGCCGCGGTCGAGCAGGGCGCCCGCGCGGTGAAGGTGCACGTCCAGGTCGGCGGTTTCGACCCGCGGGACCCGCTGCTGGACCCGGCCTGGGGTCTGCTGGCCGAGGCCGGGGTGCCCGCGGTGGTGCACTGCGGCCATGGCCCGATCCCCGGCGCCCACACCGGGCTCGACGTCTTCGGCGAGGTCCTCGCCCGGCACCCCCGGTTGACGGCGGTGCTCGCCCACGCGGGGATGCCGGACTTCGGGACCGCCGTCGACCTCGTGCACCGCTACCCGAACGTGCACCTGGACACCACGATGGTCGGCACGCCCTACGCGGAGCGGTTCGCCCCGCTGCCGCCGGACTGGCCCGCCCGCCTGGCCGAGATCCCGGGCCGGGTCGTGCTGGGCACGGACTTCCCCAACATCCCCTACGCCTACGCGACCCAGCTCCGGGCGATCGCGGGCTGGGCCGAGGCGTCCCCGGCTCTCGGGGAGGTCTTCCTGCGCGATGTCCTCCACGACGCCGGGGCCCGCCTCCTGCACCTGTGAGCGGCGATAGTCGCTCTGGCGACCTGAAGAACTGACGGGGATGGTTGACACCTGGGTCTCTTGATCATTAGGAGACTCGTCTGTGAGTGATCCCCTTCTGGACCGTCAGGTGCGTCGTCGCCTGGCGGTCCTGCGCCACGCCGAGGAAGTGACCGGCAACGTCGCGATGACCTGCCGCTACTACGGCATCAGCCGCCAGTGCTACTACACCTGGCTACGCCGGTTCGACGCCGAAGGACCCGAAGGGCTGCGCGACCGCTCGCACCGGCCCCACCACAGCCCCAATGCCACCGAGGCCGAGGTCGTGGAGAAGATCGTGCACCTGCGCCGGCACTACCACTTCGGCCCGGCGAAGATCGTCATGTACCTGGCCCGCTATCACGACGTCACGATCAGCGTGTCCGGCGTGTGGCGCATCCTCAAACGCCTCGGCCTCAACCGGCTGCCCGCCTCCCAGCGCTACCAACGCCACGACCGACGCTGGAAGCGCTACGAGAAGGCCCAGCCCGGCCACCGCATCCAGATCGACGTCAAGTTCATCGAAGCCCTCCCCGCGACCAGCCCGAAGCCGGGGAAGGACCCGGCTGCAGCGTCGGCGGCAGCGTCAGGACCGGCGTCGAGCTCGGAGCACATCGTGGAGACCACCGGGCTGACCGCGCGCCGCCGGCGCCGCTTCTACCAGTTCACCGCGATCGACGACTGCACCCGGCTGCGCGTGCTCAAGGTCTACCCGCGCTCCGACCAGAAGACCGCGGTCGCGTTCCTCGACCACGTCCTGTCCCGGCTGCCGTTCAAGGTCGAGGTCATCCAGACCGACAACGGCGCGGAGTTCCAATCCGCGTTCCACTGGCACGCCCTCGACCAGGGCCTGCAGCACGTCTACATCAAACCCCGCACACCCAGGCTCAACGGGAAGGTGGAGCGCTCACACCGCATCGACGCCGAGGAGTTCTACCGACTCCTCGACGGCGTCGTCATCGACGAGAGCAAGTCCTTCGACGACAAGCTGCGCGAGTGGGAGGACTACTACAACTACCACCGCCCACACGGCGGGCTCGGCGGCCAAACCCCCTATGAAAGGCTCCTCCAGAAGACCACCAAGCCCACCGCTCAGGCGTAGCCAGCCTCCGTCAGTTGCACAGGTCGCTCTGGCGACCATCGCCACTCACGACCTCAGGGGACGAGGACGAGGCGGCCACCGACCCCACCCGCGGCCAGTCGCTCGTGGGCTCGGGCCACCTCGTCCAGCGGGAGGGTGATCGCGCGGGGGAGCCGCAGCTCGCCCTTCTCCACCAGCGCGGACAGCTCCC
>NZ_JACBXB010000165.1 GCF_013870575.1 Pseudonocardia pini | reverse complement strand
CTGACCAGCACCGACGGTGCGGCGGCGAGCTGGCGGTCGGTGGCCGTGACGGCCTCGGCGAGCTGCCGCCGCAGCTCGACGGCCCGCTTCTGCGGCCCGTCCGGCAACCGCAGTGCGGCCAGCTCGGTGCGGGCGCGTTCGATCCGGTGCTGCTGGGTGCCTGCGAACGACCGCGCGCGCTTCCACATCCGGCGCAGCACGAAGGCGAGCACCACCACGGCGACGAGCAGGATCCCGCCCACGACGGCGAGCGCCACGGGGTTCATCAGCAGGACCTCGAGGACCTCGTCCGAGTCGAACTCACTCACGGGTCCAGGATACGGACCATCCGGACAGGAGCCGCATGAGTGACGAGCTGAACCTCGCCCCCTGGACGGGGCCCTGGTCCGCGGACGACCCGGACGCGACGTTCAAGGCCGAGGTCGCCGACTACAACCGGCTCGACCCCCTGCACACCCTGCGCGGCCTCTCCGCGCACACCGGCATCCCCGTCGGCGGGCTGGCCCGCTACGTCCTCGCCCGGTTCGCGACGACGGGTTCGGGCGGGCTCCTCGAGCTGGGCCCGGCGATGGTCGAACGGCTCCGCGAGCCCGTCCGACGGGCGGAGGCGGCGGGCACGGACGAGACCCGGCTGGCCGCCTACCGCGAGCTCGCGGGGATGCTGTCCTGGCTGGCGGTCCCGCTCGACGACCCCACCGTCTACCCGGATGGGTAACACCGTGACGTAACACGGGGGCACCACCGGCGTCATCGGCCCGACATGAGGCAGGATGGTTCGACGTGGCGGACCGCACTCGGAACTCCCTGGCCCGGCTCGGGCTGACCGAGCCCTGGGCCGAGGACACGTTGCGCGAGCTGGGCTGGTGGGCGGGCGACCGGCCGGTCGAGGGTGCGGAGCACGTCATGTGGGCCCTCGCCAGGGCCCCCGATCCCGACCTCGCGCTCCGTCAGGTCGAGCGGCTCGCCAAGGCCGCGGCGGACTGGAAGACCGTGGACGGCGAGCTGCGCACCGACGTCGGACTGCGCGGGCGGCTGTTCGCGCTGCTCGGGGCCTCGACGGCGCTCGGCGACCACCTGATCGCCCACCCGGACCGCTGGTCCCTGCTCGCGGACACGCCGGACCGCGCGGACCCGCCGCCGGACGTCGTGCAGCGCACGAACCGCCTGCTCCGCGCCGTCGGGGCCGATCCCGAGGCCGAGCGGCCGCGCGCGCAGCTCACCGGGTCCGCCGCCGTCACCACCCTGCGCACGGCCTACCGGGACGAGCTGGTCGGGCTCGCCGGGGCCGACCTGGCCGCGGTGGGGGAGCAGTCCCTGCCGGTCATGGAGGTGGACGAGGTCGCCGCCCAGCTCGCCGACCTGGCCGCCGCCGCGATCCGCGCCGCGCTGGCGATCGCGACCGAGGAGATCGACCCGGACCCGGACACCCGGCTCGCCGTGATCGGGATGGGCAAGTGCGGCGGGCACGAGCTCAACTACGTCTCCGACGTCGACGTGATCTTCGTCGGCGAGGGCGACCTCCCGGTCGCGACGAAGCTGGCGAGCCGGGTCATGCGGATCGCGGGCGAGGCCTGCTTCGAGGTCGACGCCAACCTGCGCCCGGAGGGGCGGCAGGGCGCGCTCGTCCGCACCCTCGACGGGCACGTCACGTACTACAGGCGCTGGGCGAAGACCTGGGAGTTCCAGGCCCTGCTCAAGGCCCGGCCGATCGCCGGGGACGCCGAGCTCGGCGCGGCGTACGCCGAGGCCGTCGCCCCGATGGTGTGGAGCGCGGCCGGTCGGGACGACTTCGTGTCGGACGTGCAGGCCATGCGCCGCCGGGTCGTCGAGCACATCCGGCCCGACCACGCCGACCGCGAGCTGAAGCTCGGCCGCGGGGGCCTGCGAGACGTCGAGTTCGCCGTGCAGCTGCTGCAGCTCGTGCACGGCCGCGCGGACGAGTCGCTGCGCTCGCCGTCGACCCTGGAGGCCCTCGCGGCCCTGGCGGACGGCGGGTACGTCGGCCGGGACGACGGCGCCAACCTCGCCGCCTCCTACCGCTTCCTGCGGCTGCTCGAACACCGCCTCCAGCTGCACCGGATGCGCCGCACCCACCTGCTCCCGGCCCGGGACGACACCGACGCGCTGCGCAGGCTCGCCCGGGCGGCGCGGATGCGCCCGGACGGGCGGCACGACGTCGTCGGCGTCCTGATGGCCGAGTGGCAGCGCAACGCGCTGCGGGTCCGCAGGCTGCACGAGAAGCTCTTCTACCGTCCCCTGCTGCAGACGGTGTCGCGGATGCCCGCGGCCGCCACGCGGCTGTCCGAGAAGGCCGCGGCGGCGCGGCTCAAGGCGCTGGGCTGGGCATCGCCGGAGGGTGCCCTCGGGCACCTGCGCGCGCTGACCGGCGGGGTCTCGCGGGCCGCGTCGATCCAGCAGACCCTGCTCCCCGTCCTGCTCGACGAGCTGGCCGCCACCCCCGACCCGGACCGCGGCCTGCTGGCCTACCGGCAGGTGTCCGAGGCGCTGGCCACCACCCCGTGGTACCTGCGGCTGCTGCGCGACGAGGGGCAGGTCGCCGACCGGCTGATGTACCTGCTGGGCACGTCCGCGCTGGTCCCGGACCTGCTGGTGCGGGCCCCGGAGATCCTGCGGGTGCTCGTCACGCCGTCGCCCGGGCAGCCGGACGAGCTGACCCGCGACCCCGCCGCCGTCGGGCAGCAGCTGCTGGCCGCGGTGGCGCGCCAGCCGGACCTGACCTCCGCGGTGGCCAGCGCACGGTCCATGCGGCGCCACGAGATGCTGCGGGTGGCGTGCGCGGACCTGCTCGGAAAGCTGTCGGTCGCCGAGGTGTGCGAGGCGCTGTCCACGGTCTGGATCGCCGTGCTGCGGGCCACGCTGGCCGCCGCGGTCAAGGACGTGGCAGGGGACGGGCCGGTGCGCGCGCGGATCGCCGTGATCGGGATGGGCAGGCTCGGCGGGGCGGAGCTGGCGTACTCCTCCGACGCGGACGTGCTCTTCGTGTGCGAGCCCGCCGCGCCGGAGGTGACGGACGGCGAGGCCGTCAGGTTCGCGACGTCGGTGGTCGAGATCGTGCGACGACGGTTGGGTGCGCCGAGCCCCGATCCCGCCCTGGTCGTCGACGCGGACCTGCGCCCCGAGGGCCGCTCCGGCCCGCTGGTGCGCACCCTGAAGTCCTACCGCGACTACTACGCACGCTGGTCGGAGGCCTGGGAGGCCCAGGCGCTGCTGCGGGCGCGGCCCGTGGCGGGGGACCCGGAGCTGGGGCGGGCGTTCGTCGAGGTGATCGACCCGGTCCGGTACCCGGCCGACGGGCTCCCGCCCGAGGCGGTGATGGAGATCCGCCGGATCAAGGCGCGGGTGGACGACGAGCGGCTCCCGCGCGGCGCGGACCGCACCACCCACACGAAGCTGGGGCACGGGGGGCTCGCGGACGTCGAGTGGACGGTGCAGCTGCTGCAGCTGCAGCATGCGGGGGACCTCCCGGAGCTGCGCACGACGTCCACCCTGGACGGTCTGCGGGAGGCCGCCGAGGCCGGCCTGATCTCGGCCTCCGACGCCGCGGAGCTGCGGGCGGGCTGGGAGCTCGCCACCCGCGCGCGCAACGCGATCATGCTGGTCAAGGGCAAGCCGGGGGACCAGCTGCCGCGCTCGGGCCGGGAGCTGGCCGCGATCGCCACGGCCCTGGGCTACCCGCCCGACGGCGACCCCGGCCAGTTCCTCGACGACTACCGCCGCACCACCCGCCGCGCCCGCGCGGTGGTGGAGACCGCCTTCTACGGCTGGGAGCAGTAGCGGCCCTCAGCAGTTGCAGTCGCAGGAACAGCAGTCGCAGTCCGAGCAGCAGTCGCAGCAGCCGCAGCTGATGTCGGTGCAGTCGCAGATCCCGTCGCAGGTCTCGTTGCGGCACCAGCCCTCGACCGGCTCGCCGGTCCACGGGTGCGGGAAGGTGTCGGCGCAGCACATCGTGGCGGGCAACGACACGGTCGCCCCGGCGGCGGGACACGCCGCGCAGATCGCCGCGGCCTGCGCCGGTCCCCGCTGGGTCCGCACGCTGCCGAAGGCGGGCCACACGGGCTTCCTCGCGGGCATCCACTGGTCGGACCTGCTGCTCTCCGGCGGCCCCAACGGCAAGACCCGCCGCATCACCCGATCCCTGGTCACCGCGTTCCTCCTGAAGGAGCTGTGCGACGAGGACCGGGTCGACGACCTGGTCGACGGCAAGGTCCCCGGCACGACCGTCGAACAGCTCACCCCCTGACCCGCGAGTCCCCCACTCTCGACGCGCGAGTCGGACAGGTGAGCGCACGAGTCGGACATCGTCTCCGCGAGTCGCTCTCAGGGTCGGTGAGCCGCCTTCTGAGAGTCCGCGGGCCGCTCGGCACTCCTCGGGCGAGGAGCGGCCGACGTTCACGATCGCGAACAAGACGACCGAACCGGGCCGCGTCCAGCGGCCACCGCGCGACGATCCCGTCGTGCAACCGGATCTCCGTCTCGATCCCGAGGGGCTCGACGCCGCCGCCGTCCGCGCCGCGATGTTGGCGGCGGATCTCGAGGTGCTGGCTCGGCACGCCGGACAGTCACTCGTCCTCGACGACCTGCCGGAGGCTCTCGCCGCAGCACGGACGATCCTCGGCGAGGCCGCGGTCGTCCTCCGCCGCACGGCGGTGGGTCTGGGCGACGCCGACCGCGCGGCCGCCCGAGGGTTCGCGGACCCGCCCCGGTGAGGCACCCGGCGAGCCCGGACGCCCTGGCCCAGCACCTCGTCGAAGCGGCCGAGGAAGCGGCTCGGATCAGCCGGATGGTCGCGGACAGCTGGTGGGACGAGCGGGGCCGCGAGATGGCGGCGGGGATCGCCCGGGTCGGTCACGAGCTCGACCTCCAGGCCCAGCGCGCCGCCCGAGCGGCGGAGGAGGTCGCAGCCCTGATCGCCGGTGCGGGTGGGGTCGTGTCCCCCGCCCCTCGACCGCTGCCCGGGATCAGCGGTCGTCGAGAGAGCGAGGAGCGCGGTGTGCGACTGCCGCTGCTGAACGACGGGTCGACCGACGTTCCGAACGCCTGACACGCGCACCCCGACGCTGCGACTCGTTGCTCCTGCAGGGACGACTCGCGCACCCTTCAGAGGACGACGGGCACGACTGCCAGGTGCGACACCCACCCTCACGCGACGCGCCGGCTCCAGCCCCCGATTCGGGGAGGCCCGTGTCCGACTCGCGCGTCGAGAGTGGGGGACTCGCGGACGACCCGTGTCCGACTCGCGCGTCGAGAGTGGGGGACTCGCGGGGGCTCGCGCCGGGACGCCTGGTCGCGGGACTCAGGCGGTGGCTACTACCGCCGCGATCCGGGTGGCCAGGGTGTCGGCCGAGTCCTGGGTGGGGGCTTCCACCATCACCCGGACCAGCTGCTCGGTGCCGGAGGGGCGGAGGAGGACTCGGCCGGTGTCGCCCAGCTCCCGTTCCGCCTCGGCCACCGCCGCCGCGACCGCGGGCGAGGCCGCGACCGCCTCCTTGTCCGCGACCCGCACGTTCTGCAGGACCTGCGGCAGCACCGTGACCACGCCCGCCAGCTCGGCCAGCGACCGACCGGTCTGCGCCATCCGCGCCATCACCCGCAGGGCCGTGAGCAGCCCGTCCCCGGTCGTGGCGTACCGCGGCAGCACGACGTGCCCGGACTGCTCTCCCCCCAGGCTGAACCCGTGCTCGCGGAGATCCTCGAGCACGTACCGGTCCCCGACGGCGGTGGTGCGCACGGTGATCCCGGCACCCCGCATCGCCAGGTGCAGCCCCAGGTTGCTCATCACGGTCGCGACCAGGGTGTCCTCGACCAGCTCTCCCGAGTCCCGCATGGCCAGCGCCAACACGGCCATCAGCTGGTCGCCGTCCACCACGCGACCGTCGGCGTCCACGGCGAGGCAGCGGTCCGCGTCCCCGTCGTGTGCGATGCCGAGATGCGCGCGCTCGCGGACCACGGCCGCCTGCAGCGGATCCATGTGGGTCGAGCCGACGCCCGCGTTGATGTTGAGCCCGTCGGGCGAGGCGTGGAGGGCCACGACGTCGGCGCCCGCCTTCGCGTAGGCGACGGGCGCGGCCTCGGAGGCGGCCCCGTGCGCACAGTCCACGACCACACGGATGCCCGACAGCGAACCGGGCGTGGCGGCGAGGAGGTGGGCGACGTACCGCTCCACCGCGTCCGGCAGCTCCCGGACGCGCCCGACCCCGGCACCCGTGGGGCGCGGGGCGGTCGAGTCGAGACCTCGCTCGATCTCGCTCTCCAGCGAGTCCGGCAGCTTCTGCCCGCCCGCGGCGAAGAGCTTGATGCCGTTGTCCGGCATCGCGTTGTGCGAGGCGGAGATCATCACGCCGAGGTCCGCACCCAGCGCCTCGACGAGATGCGCGACGGCCGGGGTGGGCAGCACGCCGAGCCGGACCGCGTCGGCACCCGCCGAGGTGAGCCCGGCCAGGACCGCGGCCTCCAGCATCTCGCCGCTCGCCCGTGGATCACGGCCCACCAGGGCGACCGGGCGGTGCGCGTCACCCGCCGCCGCGTGGGCGACGAGGACCCGGACGGCCGAGGCGGAAACGGCGACGGCGAGCTCCGGGGTGAGGAGCTCGCCGTTGGCCAGGCCTCGGACGCCGTCGGTTCCGAAGAGTCGACGCATCCGACGTGCGGTCAGCGCTTCGAGTACTGGGGCGCCTTACGGGCCTTCTTGAGGCCGTACTTCTTGCGCTCGGTGGCGCGGGCGTCCCGGGTGAGGAAGCCGGCCTTCTTGAGCGGCGGGCGGTCCTCGGAGTCGACCTCGATCAGCGCGCGGGCGATGGCGAGGCGCAGCGCACCGGCCTGGCCGGAGGTGCCGCCGCCGTGCAGGTTCGCGAAGATGTCGAAGCGCTCGGTCTTCTCGACCGTGACCAGCGGCTCCTTGATGAGCTGCTGGTGGAGCTTGTTCGGGAAGTAGTCCTCGAGGGACTTCCCGTTCAGCTGGAACTGGCCCGAGCCCGCGATGAGACGGACGCGGACGACGGCCTCCTTGCGGCGGCCGACCGTCTGGATCGGGCGGTCGGAGACGAGCGGGGCCTCGACGGCGAACTCGTCCGCCGCGACCTCGGTCTCGTCGCCCGCCTCGGCGTTGTCGAACGCGGCGGCGTCGCCGATGGTGTAGTCGAGCGGCTCGGCGGCCGCAGCGCTGTCCTCGGAGGTGTAGACCTCCTGGTCGGCGGACTCGGGGGTGCTCACGCTCTGTCCCTCTTCGGTGCTCTCGGGGTTGGTCACTGCGCGACCTGCTTGATCTCGAACGGCTGCGGCTGCTGCGCCGTGTGCGGGTGCGACGGGCCGGCGTAGACCTTGAGCTTCTTCGACATCGCCCGGCCGAGGCGGTTCTTCGGCAGCATCCCCTTGATGGCCTTCTCGACCAGCCGGTCCGGGTGCGTGTCGATCATCTCGCCGACCGAGCGCTGCTTGAGGCCGCCCGGGAAGCCGGAGTGCCGGTAGACGAACTTGTCGTCCCGCTTCTTGCCGGAGACGGCGATCTTCTCCGCGTTGACGATGACGACGAAGTCGCCGGTGTCCATGTGCGGGGCGTAGGTCGGCTTGTGCTTGCCGCGCAGCAGAGTCGCGGCGTGGGTGGCCAGGCGACCGAGCACCACGTCGGTGGCGTCGATCACGTGCCAGGCACGGGTGATCTCACCGGGCTTGGGGCTGTACGTGGGCACGGGTCTACCTCGTCGTTCTCGGGCTCGGGAGCTGCCTCGAAGTCAGTCTCTCTGTCTCGTGCGGCGGAGCGGACGCCGACCGACCGTCCGAAGACAGCGGTACGGGTCTCCACCCGTCGCACAACGAACAGTCAGGGTACCCGTCGCCCGGAAGGGAGGTCAAAACGCCCCCTCGGCACCACGGAAGCCCTGCTCACTGGAGGGTACGCGCCCCCGTCCGGGGCGTGACGCCCGGGTGGCCCCGCCGCGACGGCGGGGCCACCGACCTCAGGCCCAGCGACGGGCGTTGGCCTGCTCGACCTGCCGGTATCCCTCGTTGGCCTGCCCCAGCGCACCACCGATCCGGGCGAGGACGGCGGCGAGGTCGGCCGCCGCAGCGTCCCACTGCCGCTGCCGGGCGGCGTAGTCGGTCGCGGCCTGCCCCTCCCAGGTGCCGACGAGCGGGGCGAGCTCGCGCTTGAGGTCGTCCAGCCTGCCCGCGATCCGGGCGGCGGTGCCCGCGACGGCGGTCTGCGCGGCGGCGAGCTCGCCGAAGGTGACCCTGATCTCCCCCACGGCGCTCAGCCCAGCGCCGCGCGGATCGCGGACAGCCCGGCGGAGCCGTCCTCCTCGACCCGCTGGTAGCTCACCCCGGACCCGACGATCGCCTCGCCGATCCCCCGCAGCGCGGCGGAGAGCGCCCTGGCGTCGGCGTCCCACCGGGCCATCAGCCCCGAGAACGCGACCGCGGCCTCGCCCCGCCACGCCCCCGCGAGCGGCGCGAGCTGCCCACGCAGCGCCGCGAGCTCGGACTGGACCTGCTCGTCCGTGGCGAGGACCTGGCGCCCCGCGCGGGCCATCTCCTCCGTCGTCGTGCCGAAACCGCTGGTCATGGCTCCTCCTCTGGTCGGTGTCGGCGAGCCTGGCAGCGTCCGGCGCGCGCCGGGGTGGAACGGGGGAACCGTTCGCGATCGCGAATCAGGCGGGCCCGACGGACTCCCGGACGAGCGCGCAGGCGGCGTCGACCCGGGCGGACCCGCCCGGTGGGT
>NZ_JACBXB010000164.1 GCF_013870575.1 Pseudonocardia pini | reverse complement strand
GGTCCGCACCCTCGTCGTCCCCGCCCGGGAGGACCTGGAGATCGCCCGCGGCACCCGCCGGGCGCTGGCGGGCCACTAGCCCGCGACCTCGCCGACGGCACTGTGGCGTAGCGCTCCGGGTAACGGCGCACGAGATCGGCGTCGATGTCGTCGGTCTCCCGGGCGGCTGACGCGGCGGCTCGGCGGTCGGCGACGGATGAGCAGGTTGGCGGGGGAGGACCTGCGGGGGCCACCGAGACCATGCGGTGGGCCGCCGCCACGCTGGTGGCCGGGGCGCTCGCCGAGGGCGCGCACGAGAAGAGCCCGCCTCCCCGAGGGGAGACGGGCTCTCTCTAGAGCTGGGGGTCTAGATCAGACGACCCGGACGCCCTGGGCCTGCGGGCCCTTCTGGCCCTGGCCGATCTCGAACTCGACCCGCTGGCCCTCGTCGAGGCTGCGGAAGCCGCCGCCGTCGATCTCGGAGTAGTGAACGAAGACGTCGGCGCCGCCGCCGTCCTGGGCGATGAAGCCGAAGCCCTTCTCGCCGTTGAACCACTTCACGGTTCCCTGTGCCATGTCTGACTCCCTCTCAGGTGGTTGGACCACACCTTGTGTGCAGCCCGGCCGACCTTGAAGGCGATACGTACGCGTCCTGTGGACCCGGTACGGCCTACCGCCAACCTGTTTCTGCGGCGTGCGTAACACGAGCACCGAAACTGAACGACCTGTGCTCACCATAGCGCGTCTGCACCGTCGCCGGCCACGAGCCTCCGTCATGAGTTGTGGGGCGTGTCGCAAGACGGTTGGGAACCTCGCTCTCGTGGTACTCACCCCGGGTAGGACGTGTCGACGCTGCCGTCCTCCCTCCGCTCCGGACCTCGGCGGATCGACCGCGACGCCTCGGGCGTCGCGCGCACCACCCCCACCGAGCGAGACGAGCACCCCAGGCATGACCCTCAGTCCCATCGCCCCCGGGCGGACCCACGACCCGCAGGAGCACGCGCCCGCCGCCAAGCCGGTGATCGCGGGCCGCAGCCCCGTCGGGCGGGCCGCGCTGGTCTACCTCTTCACGGTCCTCCCGATGGTGGCCCTCGTCGCGGCGGTGCCGCTGGCCTGGGGATGGGGACTGTCGTGGCTCGACGTCGGCCTCGCCGTCGGCTTCTACTTCCTGTCCGGCTTCGGGGTGACCGTCGGGTTCCACCGGTACTTCACCCACCGCGGTTTCAAGGCACGCAAGGGGCTGCGCAACGGGCTCGCCGTCGCCGGGAGCCTGTCCCTGCAGGGCGACGTCATCGGCTGGGTCGCCGACCACCGCCGCCACCACGCCTTCACCGACAAGGAGGGTGACCCGCACTCGCCGTGGCTGTTCGGGACCACCCCGCTCGCGCTGGCCAAGGGCTTCTTCCACGCCCACCTCGGCTGGCTCTTCTCCCGGGACCGCACCAACGCCGAGCGGTTCGCACCCGACCTGCTCGCGGACCGCGACATCGCCCGGATCAGCGCGCTGTTCCCGCTCTGGACCGTGCTCAGCCTGCTCACCCCCGCCCTCGTCGGCGGGCTGGTCACCCTGTCGTGGTGGGGTGCGTTCACCGCGTTCTTCTGGGCGGGCCTGGCCCGGGTCGCGGTCCTGCACCACGTGACGTGGTCGATCAACTCGATCTGTCACATGCTCGGCGACCGCCCCTGGGACGCCCCGGGCAAGGCGACGAACGTCTGGCCGCTGGCGATCCTGTCCATGGGCGAGTCGTGGCACAACCTGCACCACGCGGACCCGACCTGCGCCCGGCACGGCATCGGCCGCGGACAGCTCGACCTCACCGCCCGGGTGATCTGGGTGCTGGAGCGGCTCGGCTGGGCCGACACGGTCCGGTGGCCCACCACCCGCCGCCTCGCCCGCCTGACGCCCCGGTCCTGACGGGTCGGCCGGGCGCTCCCTGCCCGGTCGCCCGCACCGGGCCCCTCAGGAGGCCCGGCCACGAGACCTGCTCAGCTCGTCCGCAGCCACCGGAGACCGTAGGGCGGCAGGGGGATCGACGCCCGGCCGTCCGCGTCGAGCCGCACCGGCTTCTCGGCCGGGTCGAGGACGTCGACGAGCTCGGCCCCCGCCAGGTCCTTCAGCACCGGCTCGGCGACGACCTCGGTGTCGCCGAAGTGGTGCAGCGCGAGGATCGTGGTCCCCTCGGCGTCGCAGCGGTGGGCGAAGACGGGGCGTGCGGCGGAGCCGGGGTCGAGCACCGTGTAGGTGCCCCACGCCAGCTCGGGGCAGGCCCGGTAGCTGTCCACGAGGAGTCGCATCCAGGACATCAGCGACCCGGGATCCCTGGTCTGCGCCTGGGCGGCCGTCCAGTCCATGTCGGACCGGACGGCGAAACGGCCGGGCAGGCTCAGGTCCTCCACCATGCCGATCTCCTCGCCGTAGAACAGCACCGGGGTGCCGGGCAGCGAGAACAGCAGGCTGTAGACCATCCGGATCCGCCGCTCGTCGCCGCCGAGCATCGACGGCAGGCGCCTGCGCAGGCCGCGGCCGTAGAGCTGCATGTCCTCGTCGGGGCCGAAGGCGGCGAAGACCTCCTCGCGCTGCGCGTCGGTGAGCTTGTCCAGAGTCAGCTCGTCGTGGTTGCGGACGAAGGTCGCCCAGTGGCCGTCCTCGGGCGGGTCCGGGCGCTGCCGCAGCGCGTTCGCCAGCGGTTCGGCATCCGCCCGGGCCAGCGACAGGTACATCTGCTGCATCCCGACGAAGTCGAAGCACATCGTCAGCTCATCGGTGGAGCCCGCGCCGTCCCGGGCACCGAAGAACGGCATCGTGTCCGGGTACGGCAGGTTGACCTCGCCGAGCAGCACGGCTTCACCGTTGCGGCGGCGGAGGAACGCGGCGAGGTCGGCGAGGTAGTCGTGGGGGTCCGGCAGCGCGGCGGCGTCGTCCTGGCCCGCGGTCTCCAGCAGGAACGGCACGGCGTCGACCCGGAAGCCGGACAGCCCGACCTGCATCCAGAAGCCCATGATCCGGGCGATCTCGTCCCGGACCTCGGGGTTCGCGACGTTGAGGTCCGGCTGGTGCTTGTAGAAGCGGTGCAGGTAGTACTGCTTGGCCTTGCGGTCGTACTGCCAGAGCGAGGTCTCCTGGTCGGGGAAGACGACCCCCTCGGGTCCGTCGGCGGGCTTCTCGTCCTGCCAGACGTACCAGTCGCGGTACCTCGAGTCGGGCGAGCTGCGCGCCGCCTGGAACCACGGGTGCGCGGCCGACGTGTGGTTGACGACGAGGTCGGCGATCACCCGCATCCCGCGGTCGTTCGCCGTGCGGATCAGCTCGACGACGTCGCCGTGCGTGCCGAGCCGGGGGTCGACGCCGTAGAAGTCGGTGATGTCGTAGCCGTCGTCGCGGTCCGGGGTGGGGTAGAAGGGCATCAGCCACAGGCACGTGACGCCGAGCCGGTCGAGATGGTCGATGTGCTGGATCAGGCCGCGGAAGTCGCCGACGCCGTCGCCGTCGGAGTCAGCGAAGGTCTCGACGTCGAGGCAGTAGACGACGGCGTTCTTCCACCAGAGGTCCGACGTGCGGGTGAGCTTCACGCGGCCGCCTTCAGCTGGGGGAGGACCTTCGCGCCGAACGCGTCGAGGAACTCGGACTGGTCCTGGCCCACGTGGTGGATCGCGATCTCCTCGAACCCGAGGTCGGCGAACTCGGCCAGCAGTGCGGCGTGTCGCCCGAGGTCGCTGGAGACCTGGACGGATCCCCGGACCTGCTCGATCGGCACGTGCGTGGACACCGCGTCGAAGGTCTCCGCGGTGTCGATGTCCCAGCAGGCGGGCGGCGGGAAGACGTTGCTGCGCCACTGCTCCAGCGCGATCGCCTCGGCCTGCTCCTCCTCGGGCGCCCAGCTCACGTGCACCTGCAGGTGCAGCTTCCCCCGCCCGCCGGCGTCCCGGTAGGCCGCGACCATCTCGCGCAGGTGCTCGTGCGGGGCGTTGACGGTGATCAGGCCGTCCGCCCAGTCCGCGCACCAGCGCGCCGTCTCGACGCTCACCGCGGCGCCGATCAGCGGTGGCGGCTCCGGGGGTCGGGTCCACACCCGCGCCCGGTCCACCCGGACGAGCCCGTCGTGGCTGACCTCCTCGCCGCGCAGCAGGGCCCGGATGACGTCGACACACTCGCGCAGCCGCGCGCTGCGGACGTCCTTGCGGGGCCAGTCGTCCCCGGTGATGTGCTCGTTGCTCGCCTCCCCGGTCCCCAACGCCGCCCAGAACCGGCCCGGGAACATCGCGCCCAGCGTCCCGATGGCCTGCGCGATGATCGCCGGGTGGTAGCGCTGGCCCGGTGCGTTGACCACGCCGAAGGGCAGCGAGGTCGCCTGCAGCGCGGCCCCGAGCCACGTCCAGGCGAAGGCGGACTGTCCCTGCCGCTCACTCCAGGGCGAGAAGTGGTCCGAGGACATCGCGGCGTCGAACCCGACCTGTTCCGCCCGGACGGCGGCCTCCAGGAGGGCGGACGGAGCAACCTGCTCGTGCGACGCATGCCAGCCGTAAGCGGTCATTCCAGGCAGTACCCGCCACCGGTCCGGGTGACACGCTCAGCGCAGGCTGCGGGAGAACGTCCGGAACACCGTCTGGCGGTCGGCGTGGCCCAGGAGGTCCAGTGCCTGCCACAGGGTCACCTGGGTCGCGGTGAGCACCGGCTTGCCGACGAGCGCCTCGAGCCTGCCGAGGATGCCTGCGGTGTGCAGGGCGGTCTCGGGCAGCAGGACGGCCGCGGCCCCGGGGGCGTCGGCGGCCCGGACCAGGTCGGCGATCCGGTCGGCCGTCCAGCCGGCCAGGTCGCGGTCGGACGGGGCGTCGGCGGACACGCGGTGCACGGTCCGCACGCCCGCCTCGTCGAGCAGGTCGACGAAGGCCGCGGTGACCTCCGGGTGGTAGACCGACGCGAGCCCGACGGCGTCGATCCCCAGCCGCCGCAACCCGGCCACGAAGGCGAGCGACGTGCTGCCCGCCGGGATACCGAGGTGGGTCGAGAGGGCCTGGGCCTGCGCGGTCGCGTGCGCGAGGCCGCCGAGGAAGCTGCACGAGGAGCAGGCCAGGGTGACGACGTCGGGTGCCTCGATGAAGCCGTCGGCGGCGGCCCGCAGCCCGTCCAGGGTGCCGAGATCGGCCACGGCGGCCCGGCGGCCGGCGGGGTCGAGGTCCGCGAGGTCCCCGACGGCCGCGGACCACCGCAGGTAGCTCACCTCGATCGCCGCCGCGGGATCGAGGCCGGCGGCCAGCGCCGCGTAGTCGTCCTCACCGCAGTCCCGGGTGGGGTACAGGAGGCCGACCCGCGGTGGGCCCACGGACCGCACCACCCGGCCTCGGCTCTGCGGGTGGGTGGGTTCGGCGGACATGGTGCCTCCCGGCGGTGCGGAGGCGCTTCTCTGGACCTCGATGGACGGAGCGGTACCGGCGACGGGCGCCGCGGCGGCGACCCTACGGGTCCCGGGTCGTGTGCGGGGCGAGGACCACGCGCAGCAGGTCCTGCGTGGTGGCGTGGCTGGTGAACATCTCGTCCATGCCCAGGATCCGCAGGACCCGCTCGACCGCCGGGCTCGGGGCGACCAGGTGGAGTGCGCCGTCGACGCCCTGGTCCTCGCGCAGCGCGGAGACGAGCATCTGGATCCCGCTGGAGGCCAGGAACGTGACCCCGGACAGGTCCAGCGCGACCACGCCGACCTCGGGCGAGGTGGCCTGTTGCAGGTAGCGCGTGACCTGCGGGGCGGTGGCGCTGTCGAGCTCCCCGCGCACGGCGACCACGACGACGCCGTCGCGGACCCGCGTGGCGGCCAGGTGCAGGGGGGCGAGCCCGGTCCCGTCGAACTCGGGCGTCGGGTGTTCGGTCATGGGTGCGCGCGCTCTCTCGTCCTCCGCGGTGCCGATCGCTGGGGATCGGTCGGCACCGGGCCCGGATGCTCGACCTACGGATACACCACGGGGCCGTCGAGGGCGATCTCCGCGGTGACGGTCTTGCCCGTTTCGTGATGATGGAAGGTCCAAGTGGAGGAGAGTGCCTCCACCATCTGCAGCCCGCGACCGCGGACGGCCGTGACGTCGTGCACCTGGAGCTGCGGCTCGTCCGCGGAGCCGTCGACCAGCTCCAGGGTCAGCGACGCCGCGCCGAGCGTGAGCGCCACCGTGAACGGGGTCCGGGCGTGGTCGACGGCGTTGCTGGCCAGCTCGTTGGCGACGAGGACGGCGGCCTCCGTGGCGTCCTCGTCCACGCCCCACCCGCCCAGCCAGACCCGGACGTCCCGGCGGACCCGGCCGCAGGACTCGGGGGTGGGCTCGTAGTGCTGTTGCATCCGCCTCACCTCCGCGTCGGTCCGGTCCTCGCGGGGCACGGTGGCCTCGCCGTGGTCGCCCGTCGGATCCCCCGTGGAGATCGTCGGCAAACCCGTCGGGGGCACGGGCCCCGTCCGGGTGAGGAGGGCGACGGCGAGGTCGTCGCCGCGCAGCGGGGCGCGTTCGTCGACCGCGATGAGGAGCGTGTCCAGGACGCGGTCGGGGTCGTCGGGCCAGGCCGGGCCCGCGGCGGCGAGCTGCGGGGTGAGCAGCTCGAGCAGGCCGTCCGTCCAGAGCACCTCGCCCGCGGCGTCCCGGGCCTCGATGAGCCCGTCGGTGTAGAGCATCAGGGCCCAGTCGCGGGGGAGCGGCACCTCGACCGGCGGCCAGGTGGTGCCCAGCCGCACCCCGAGGGGTACGCCGAGCGCGTGGTCGGGCAGCAGCCGGGGGACGGTGCCGTCGAGCAGCAGGGGCGCGGGGTGCCCGGCGAGGTAGAGCGCGAGGCGGTCGCGGTCGGCGGCGACCGAGACCATCGCGACGGTGGTGAAGAGCGTGGGGTCGTGGCGCTCGGTGACCAGCACCTTGTCCAGGATCGGGAGGACGTGCGCGGCGGGCACCCCGGCGAGGATCAGCGTGCGCCAGGCGATCCGCAGGCTGACCCCGACCGCGGCCTCGTCCGGGCCGTGCCCGCTGACGTCCCCGATGATCACGTGCACCGTGCCGTCGTCGGTCTCGATGCAGTCGTAGAAGTCCCCGCCGAGCAGCAGCTGCCGCTCACCGGGCTGGTAGCGGGTGGTCAGCCGCAGGGGCTGCTCGCAGAGCAGCGGCGTGGGGAGCAGACCCCGGCCGAGCCTGCGGTTCTCGCGTTCGTGCGCCCGGGCCTGGTCCAGCTGGCGGGTGAGGTGCTCGGCGTGTCTGCGTTCGACGGCGTAGTGCACGGCGCGGGTGAGGAGCTGCCCGTCCACCCGGCCCTTGATCAGGTAGTCCTCGGCGCCGGCGGCGACGGCGGCGCGTCCGCGGGTCTCGTCGACGTCCCCGGTGAGGACGACGATCGCCGGATGGCCCTCGACGGCGAGCAGCCGGGCCAACCCGTCCAGCCCGGCGGCGTCGGGGAGGTTCATGTCCAGCAGGACGCAGTCCGCCGAGCCGAGCAGCGGCAGTGCCTCGCCGAGGCGGTGGACGTGGACCACGTCCCGGATCTCGCCGCCGTCGGTGAACAGCTCGGACACCAGCAGGGCGTCCGCGTCGTCGTCCTCGACCAGCAGGACCCGCACGGGGGCCGTCGTGGTCTCCCGCTGACCGGGCGCCGCGATCGGAGGCATCGGCTCGGTCACTCGACTCCTCGGGACACTCGGTATCGCCTGGGAGAGTAGCGAGGCCGCGGGCGGGGCGCAGGACCTGTCCCCTCCCCGGGTGCGTGCCCGCGCCGGACCTCGTCGGTGGGAGGGTGTCGACCGCGGTTCGGCGAGGATTTCCGACGATGTCGGTCACGGTGTCGTGTCGGATCGGTGATCTGCGGATACCTTGCCGCTGAACGAGAGGAGACGGGGTTGGCGAACGAGACACCCGAGACGACGGCAGGTCTGTCGATCCAGGGTGAGCAGCAGCAGGACGTCGGGTACGTCAAGGCGTCGGAGGACGACGTCGATCTGTACGTCGACGGTGTGTCCGACGAGGTCCTCATGTGCCGGGAGCGGGGACGCCACCTGTTCCCGACGATCCGGCAGGCGGGGATCCACTTCACCGAGGTGGACGACGAGGGTCTGTTCCTCCGCCGTCTGACCTGCACGTGCTGCCGGTTGGCGGTGCGGGTGGAGAAGTGGGAGGGCGTGCGACGGGGTGGTCGGACCCGGTTCGCGCGGGTCGCGTCGAACCTGGAGTACCAGGTCGGCCTCAACGGCGAGAAGTACCTGGCGCCGTCGGGGCGCGGGCACATGACCCCGCGCCAGATCGGTGACTCGATCGCGTCGAAGGCATTGGCGGGCCAGACCCTCGCCTCGCTGCGGAAGGCCGCCAAGGCCACCGCCAAGGAGGCGCGCTCGGCGGAGGCGTGAGACCGGCCCGCGATCAGGCGGGGCAGGTGCCCCGCGGGCTCCCTGGCAGCGCGGCGAGCCAGGGGAGCAGCTGGGGGAGGGCGTCGGCCGCGATGAACCCGTGGTCGGCGCCGGGGACCGTGAGCGAGGTGACCGCGGTCCCCAGCGCGCACTCCCGGGCCACGAACGCCGCCGTGGTCTCTGGCCGGACCAGGGTGTCCGCCCCGCCCTGCGCCACGAACAGCGGCACGGGCAGCCGGACCGAGCCGGGGGTGTTGTCCCGCAGCAGGCTCGCCCACGGCTCCGTCGTGGACGGGTCCGCCTTCAGGTAGCGCCCGACCAGCGGCCCGGCGATCGCGTGCAGCCGCGCGTTCTGCCCGATCAGGCAGAGCCCCGCCATGCCCGGGGTGGCGGCGGCGCCCTCGGGGGTCAGGATCGCGTCCAGGGGCGCCTGGAAGGCCTCGGCGTACGCGGCGAAGGG
>NZ_JACBXB010000163.1 GCF_013870575.1 Pseudonocardia pini | reverse complement strand
CATCCCGTCCGGACGCTCGATGCGCCGGCCGCGGCGCTGCTCGGCGCGCTCGTGCTCGTCGAGACCACCCGCCACGCCGTGCGGGAGGGACCTGATCGCCCAGTCCAGGCACTGCGCACGGACCGGGCAGCCCGCACAGATCACCTTCGCCTGCGCCACCTGGCCCTCACGTACAGGGCCTGCCTCCGCGACTGGGAAGAACACCTCGGCGTCCATGTCGCGGCAGCGGGCACGGGACAGCCAGGCCCGCCCTCCGTCTGCGTCTCGCTCTACCATCGGAACCTCTCCTGCCGTCTGCTGATGTGCGGTGAGAACGGCCCGGCGGCTGTGTCCCGCCAAGAACCCGTCGCCGGGCCGACCCACCTCGAACTGCCTCGCTCGCTCCGGCGAACTCACTGCCCCACCCCCGCCTCCTGGCCGCCGCCGTTGAGCGCCGGGGTCGAGGCGTTGTCGACCGCGGTCAGGAACGAGCTGATCGCGTCGGGCAAGCCCCGGCCTGCGGGTGTCGCGATGAACAGCACCAAGGCGAGCAGCGAGAACGCGACCGCTCCCCCTGGTGCGCGGACCTTGGCGCAGATGAACGCGCCGAGGATCGCGACGAAGATGAGAACTCCTACCGCCTGCATGACCTCACACCTCCGAACTGATCGGCTGTCGCTCGGGCGCGAGTCGCCCGGAGCGCGCCTGCTTGGACCACCACGCCGCGTGGCGACGCGCCTGCTGCTCGGCCACCAACGCGGCGCGCCACACCGGCCGCGTCTCAGCGACCTCGAAGAGCTGGGACCACGCCCGAGCCTCGGACGCGAACAGCAGTGCCAGCCGCTCGGCCCGGTTGACCGCAGACGGGTTCGCGAGCAGCTCGTCCCGAAGCCGCCCGGCCCGATCCACGGCAGCGTCGATCTGGTCGAGAGCGCTCATCGGGCCACCTCGCTCAGCCAGCTCAGCGAGCCGTTCTGCTGCTGGGCCGCGGACTCCGCCGAGGCGATGAGCTCGTCGATGACCTTCGCGGGGACGATGTAGCGCCCGCGGATTCGCACGGCGGCGATCTCGCCGTCACGGATCGCGCGGTACACCGTCATCCGCGACATGTGGAACATCTCGGCGACAGCCTTGACGTCGTAGAACGTCGGCCTGGCCGTCGATTCTCCTGGCGACATGATCTCCCCTTCATCGATCCGTACGTGCATTGTGTGCTTTGCGCACACGGTTGAGCAAGGTGCATCCGGGTGAGCTGCCCGACGTCGATGGCGCACTATGTGTGCACAGCAACCAGCTCGTACCCGGAGGACCATATGGGCGCACCGACCGGCCGGCCTCGCTATCTCGAGGTGGCTGACGATCTCCGATCAGCCATAGCCGGCGGGACCCTCCCGGTCGGTAGCGAGCTCCCCTCCACGAGCCAACTCACCGCGAGGTACGGAGCGTCGACGACGGTCGTGCGTGCCGCCGTCAAGGAGCTCCGGAACGAAGGGCTCGTCCGCGGCCAGCCCGGCAAGGCTGTCTACGTGACCGCCCTCCCCGACTCGCCGCCTGCCGCCGGAGACGTCGAAACGCGCCTCCAGGAGCTGTCCGACTTCGTCAGATCGGCCCTCGCCGACCTCGACGCCCGCGTGCAGGCTCTCGAATCTCAGGGCCCTCACCAGCGCCGTTCCTGAGTTATCCACAACCTGGGCTGCTGTCTTCACTCATTCAGCAAACAGGGACGCGGCGTCGATCTACAGTGTGCTCAGAGGGTGCATCCGTGCACAGGGGGTGCGCGCTGGGGTGCAGGCCAGCCCGAGGGGGTGAGGCACGTGGACGGACCGAACCGCATGTTCGCCTCTGCCCTGGCCACGCTGAACTTCAGCAACAAGGGCCTGGCGGCTCGCGTCCGCGACCTGGCTGCTCGGGACGGCAACCAGCTGTCGACGGACCACATCGCGATCGGCCGCTACCTGAAGGGCATGCAGCCCAAGCGGCAGACGGCCCACTACATCGCCACGGCGATGTCGGAACGCGCGGGCCGCAGCCTGAGCCTCGCCGACCTGGGCTTCACCGCCGACGAAGGGGCAGAGCGCGAGCCGGTCGTCGGCGCTGCCGTCGAGTACCCGGAGGCCATCCAGGTCGCGACCACGAACCTCGGCGACCTCACCCGCGCAGACGTCGCGCCCGGCTCCATCGCTCCGCTCGGCCGCTGGGACAGCGCTGCGGCGCCAGGCGTCATCACGGGCTACCTGTTCGGCGGCTCCACCCTGGACACTGCCTCCCCCGCTGCCGAAGCCCAGCAGCTCGACGCGCTCACGATCCGCACCACGACCACACATCTGATGGACCTGGACTTCCAGCTCGGCGGCGGACACACGCGCGAGCTCCTGCTGTTCTTCTTCCGCAACCAGGTCATGCCGATCCTGCGATCCGCCGCAGCGACCGGCCCCGCTGGGCGCGATCTCTTCTCCGCGACGGCCGAGCTCGCCCAGCTGCTCGGCTGGAGCGCGTACGACTCCGGCCGCCACGGCGCCGCGCAGCGCTACTTCGTCTACGCGCTCCGTCTGGCGAAGGAGGCCCAGGACCCGCTGATGGGCGCGCGACTCCTCTCGAACCTGAGTCACCAGGCGAACTACATCGGCCGCTTCGAGCAGGCTGTCCAACTCGCCCGTGCCGGCCAGTCGATCCCCGGCCACAAGCGCTCCGGCGCGGTCGCATCCCTCCTATTCGCCATGGAGGCTCGCGCGCTGGCTTCACTGGGCGACGGTCCGGGATCCGCCGCTGCGATCACCCGCGCCGAACAGGCTTTCCACACCCGCGACCCCGACAATGATCCCGCCTGGATCAGCTATTTCGACGAGACTGAGCTCGCCGGCGAGGCCGCCCACTGCTTCCGCGACCTGCGCCGCCCCAACGAGACAGGCGAGTTCGCGACACTCGCGATCAAGCCAGACGTCACTCCCCCGAGGACACGCGCCTTCATCACGCTGGTTTCTGCTGTCGGCGCCCTCCATGCTGGACACCTAGACGAATCAGTCGAGATCGCGAGAGGCGCCTTGACGACGGCGGGCCCACTCCGTTCTAGCAGGTATCAGCGGTACGTTCACGACTTCATTGCGATTGTATCGAGGCTACATCCACGAGACCCCCGTATAACCAACTTCTTGAGCTTCTCGCGCGACGCTTTGACAACAGGTTAGGAAGTTGCGTTGAATCCGCTAGCTGCCAGCCACTGAGATCCGTCCAACAGCTCGTCACGGGGCAAGTTGGAGTCGCGCCGCCGAGTCAAGATCCAGGATGAACGCCCGAGCTATCAGAACTGCAAGCCTCGGCGTATCCGACCCCATAGCCACTCGCCCGCCTTCCACCTCAACAGATAGGACACGGCGCAAGTCTCTTTCAAGAGCGAGTTGCGCCTGCAATTTGCCAGTCTGCATCTGAGTGAGCGCGCCACCTCCGTGAATGATCGAATTTCGCAGCTCCACCAGCAGGCGCAGTTCCTGCACAACCCGACTACCTTGACTCCCTACCTGAAAGCCCTTGGTAAGCCACTTCAAGCGTTCATCCCAGGAGACATAGAAGCGGTCGCGAACCTCTTTGACCATCAACAGCTCAAATGCACCGTAGGCCTTCGAACGGAGCTCCACGAGGCGGCGCAGAATCTCATCCACATACGCCTCCGCCAGGGTCGATGAGGTGATAATTACAGACTCCGGCTGCTGCTCATTCAACGTAGCCGCAAGCAGAGCGAGCTTCCTCAGCCCAAGATTCGCTTGGAGCGTTGCCACGTCGGCATTACCAGTATGCTCGTCCGTCAATGCGACTTACCCCACTCAAATGCAGCTTTCGACAGCTTCGAGTCCGATCGGATTGCCCTAGCTAGCGGATCATTTTCGGCGATCTCGCCAGCTCCAGCCGCCGCAGCAATACCAGCTCGCGTTAGAGACGAAGCAGGCCCATAAGCCGCCGACACAAGACCTTTCACATCTCTATTGTCCTGATGGGCGATCGTCCAGATCGCTTGACAGCGGACAACCTCATGGGAATCCCAGGCTTGCCCCTCCGCCCATTCGAGCACATCGGTCCGACTCGCCGACTTCAGCACGGACAGATGTCGAGCAAGATAAAGCAGCCAGATCTTGGCCCAAGGACTCTGTCGACCCATCGAGCTGAGCATCTGGAGCGTGGCCCAGTTCGCGTCCAACTCAGATGGTCGCTTTCGAAGATAGTTGACCACGGGCTCAAGGCTCATTGGGATGCGAAATACGATCTCCTGAAGATTCTCATCTGAGATTCGCACCGAAGCATCAGCCAGCAGCGATACCGCTCCAGGTAACCATTTCGAACCGAGAAGATGCGGCTCTCCCTGACGCCGCACACCCTGCACCCATTCTTCGATGATCGAGAGTGCGCCTCGGTGGAGGGAGTCATCTGGACCTGCGTCGCGCTCTGACACAGGTTGATCGGCAGCTACGTCTTCGACGCCCTCGACTCCATCATCGTCATCGTCGTCGTCAGTGTCATCTTCGACCAGATCTGGACCGTATGGGCTAGCGAGAAATTCTTCGACGGTCGGCTTCGCCCCAAAATGACGAGCAAGGAATAAATTGTCGGCGTCAGCCTGATCTCGCAAAGTGTCTATCCGAATTATGCGAGTCTTTTCAGTAGACAAAATCAAGCCAAGTTCTCGCGCCGCATCGGCGGCGTCCTCGATCGCCTGGTTAGCCTGCGGCCAGGTTTCGGCAAGAATTCTGAAGTCGTCCGCATACCGCTTGGCCGGATAGCCTCTTCGCAGGAGTGACCGCTCGATTACCGAAAGATATATCTCCGCGAGCCGATCACTGGAAAGATGCAGCTGCGGGAGGCCCCTCCCCCGTGGATAGATTGACGTCAGGAGTTCGACTAGAGCCTGCGCCGCATCGACATCGAGGGTTAGTGAAATCAGCTCAGATCTGAGATCCAGGTGATCTATATACTCGTAGCATGAAGCAATATCGATCTCAACCAAATACTTGTACTTTGGATCTACAGGTTCAGCACGTCCGAAACCTTCGAACGCCATCCATTCATCAGCCGAACGGTCAGGAACACCTGAAGCGGCGACTATCCGCGATACGAGCGACGAATAAACAACATGGTCGATTGGCGACAGCAGAGTGACCGGTCGCGGACCGAATCCGCGCCGCGGCATGGTTATCGTCTCCGCCGCAGGGCTCCGCCCCTCGATATACATTGCCCGCGCAGCCTCGACCAGGCTTTCCTGCGCGTCGTTCATGCAGTGATAGAAGGAAAGCGGAGGCAGTCGCTGAACAGCCGAGCCCGCTGTCACCTCTTTGGCCGCAGCCGCCATGTCAAGGCTTTTCAGGATCGAGCCCGCGACCTTCAAGATCCGTCAAACCTCTCATCGTTAAGCACGAGATACCGACGCTGACATGCCGAGGTCCATTTCTGCAAGAAGAGCGGAATCGGCCGTTCTTGCCTACGGCGCGTACGGCTGAGTCGTACACTATCGCCTGCCATTGGCAGCGTACCGTCACACTAGAATGGCCGCCACTCTCCGGCATCACCACTTCCGCGGATCGCGCGCATGCGGAGCTGGAACTCCGCGCAGATCTCATCAGACTCACGCACGTTCTGCATCAGCCACGTGGTCATCTTGAGTTCGTGGACCCGGCGGAGGACGTCGAAGCCTGACCAGGTCATGACGTCGAACCCGTAGCGGTCGGAGAACGCCTGGTACTGCTCGGCGCTCCACCAGCCCGCGGTCGCGTACTCGGTGGCCGTCATGGCCAGGTCCCACTCAGGCTGGCCGACTGCGACGCGCTCGAAATCGATGAGGATCGGCTGCTCGTCGACGACCATCAGGTTCTGGACATGGGCGTCTCCGTGGGTGACTGCCACGTCGAGTGGGAAGCTGAGACCGGCGACGGCCTCCCGAAGTTCCGTGACCAGGTCGGTGAGGTATCGCCGGTCGTCGTCCGGGATCGGGGAGCTCTCGATCCTCGGCAGCACCCGGCCAAGGATGTCTTCCGCCGAGAGGTCGAACGAGCGAGGGACTGCTCGGCTGTGCAGGTCGCGGAGGATGCCGGCGAGGGACACGATGTCGTCCGGACTCCCCCGCCGCCCGTCCAGGAACTCCCAGAACGTCACGGGAGAGCCGTCAACCTCCAGGGGCTGTTCGTCCTTGATGGACCACACACGGGCAGCACGGATGCCCTCGTCCTCGAGCCAGCGGGCAACCGCGACTTCCTTGCGCGCGGAGTCCCGGAACGCCGGGCCACGAGCGATACGCACGATCACCGGCGGTTGGCCTGCGCGGAAGATCGCGTTCTCGCCTAGCCGGATGAGCTCGGCGTCCTCGGACGAAAGTCCGACCGCCTCGCACGCGAGTTGCATGGTCCGGGTAGCGGACTCTCGACCGAAGGTCCGGCCCTGCTGCGTGCTCATCACCCACAGGCTAAGGGCACGACTTGACGATGGCTCAACGTCCTCGGGGACGGTCAGGACGTCCAGGGCGAAGCGACGAAGGACAGCAGGGGCTCGGGCTCGCCGGGCACGTGAACGTCCATCTCATAGTCGGCGATCTCCGCCTCGTCGCCGCCCGACCGGCGCACAGCCGACGCGAGAACACCATGCAGGGCAGCGGCGTTCGCGGGGTCGAGAGCCGTCGAGAATGTGGTGACAATCTGCCCGCGATGCCACACCGTCAGCCGGAGCAACCTCGCCTCGGTCGGCTCGGGCGCGATCTGGACGGGCAGCGCCAGCACTTCGGCAGCGGGTGCGACGGCTGTGGGTGCAGCGAGGGACTCGGCAACGCACAAGGGGCCTCGGCCTTGGCGGGTGAGAAGACCCCACTCGGTGAGCAGCACCAACGACCGCTTCGCCGTGGCCAACGAAATCTCGTGCTGCGCAGCGAGATCCACTGCGGAGGGCGCGGGATCGCCGGGGGCGATTGTCTGATCGTCGATCAGCTCGGCGACCGCGGCGGCCACAGCCTGGTAGGGGTATCGAGGGTCGCTCCTGATCTGCTCGACCTCGTTGAGCTCGACGGGTCGTCGTGGCATCCCGGCCCCCAGGCCCTTCGCTGCGCGCTGATCAGCCTCGGAAACCCATGCCGTGTAGGCCTTGAGCGTCGTCGTTCCTCCCCCGCTGTGTCCGAGCCGACCTGCCACGGTCCGCGGGTCGACGCCGCCGGCGATCAGCTCGGTCGCCGAGTAGTGGCGCAGCTTGTGGATCGTCGTCTCGATGCCGAGGCGCGCGACCATGCGGTCGTAGCGCTGGGTCACGCTGTCCGGGGTCAGGAAGGTCGAGCAGTCCGGGGCTCCCGAGAACAGGTAGGCGTCCGGACGGAGCTCCACGCCGATGGCGTCGGCCCGAGCTCGGCAGCGCGAGAGGTGGGCCCGCAGAACCGTGACGGTCTCTGCGTCGAGCGCGATTCGGCGCTGCTGGTGCGTCTTGAGGTCCGCCTCGGTCCAGCCGGCCCCGGGCTCGCGCCTGATCGCTCGGCGCAGCCAGATCGTCTCCCGACCTTCGTCGAGGTCGACGGCCGAGACTCGGATGCCACAGAACTCTCCGCGGCGCGCGCCCGTCGTCATGGCCGTCCAGACCAGGGTTCCCCAGTCGGGGTCTCGCCACGACTCGTTCACGATCCGCGCCGCCTCGGCGGCCGTGGGCGGCTGCGGGTTCGGTCTCGGGGGCGGAGGAGGCTCGGCCTGCGCCATCGGGTTCACCGCCAACCAGCGCCACCGAACGGCACGCTTGTAGGCGCCGGACAGGATGAAGTGGATGTGCCGCACGGTCGTCGGCGCGAGGGGTTTGCACTGGTGCGGGGCACAGCGGTCGTCGCAGGCGTGCGGATCGGCGCTGTGGTGGTCGACCCTGCGGCGACCCGCGCACCGGGACCGGCACCGGAGGAGCTCGCCGTAGAACGAGTCGAGGGTCTCCGGGTCGAGCTGGCCGACCCGCAGGTGACCGAGTACCGGTGAGATGTGGTTCCGCACATGCGTGCGGTAGAGGTCCAGCGTCGTCGGTGAGCCCGAGAACTGGTCGAGGTAGCGTTCCAGGAGCTGGTCGATGGTCGCGCTCGTCCGGGGGTTGCGCTTCGCCGCGACCTCAGCGAGGAACCGGATCCTGACGTCCTCGGCCTCGCGCCGAGCCTTCGGGCCCGCGGGAATGTCCTCGCGGAGGTAGTGCCGACGGCCCGTCACGGGGTCGATCCCGGCGTACACGGTCACGCGCAGTCGGCCGTTGGGGCGGGTCTCGATGGACCCTCGCGCCCGGCTCTCGGCCGAGCTCGCGCGTCTAGGCATGACCACAGGGTAGGGAGGTTTCGCCCCCTTGGTGATCCCCCTGTGGACAACTCAGCCGGTCCGTCTCGGAAGAACCTGCTGGTCAGAGGTGGAGCGGGCGACGGGAATCGAACCCGCGTAGCTAGTTTGGAAGACTAGGGCTCTACCATTGAGCTACGCCCGCGTGCCCCCGGATCGCTCCGTGGGCCCGGTCAGGATAGCCGATCAGGTTCCGACCTCCGGCAGGCTCCCCGGCACGTCTCGGCCGGCCTCCGCGGCGCCCCGTGCGGGTCGGGGTGGCAACCCTGTCCCGGTCGACACGTGGCGTCGCCCGGGGTGGCCTAGACTCGGGGCCGACGGGGTGTGGCGCAGCTTGGTAGCGCACTCGCTTTGGGAGCGAGGGGCCGTGGGTTCAAATCCCGCCACCCCGACCAGTCGTCCGGCGGGGGTCCCTGAGCGGGAAGCGGGCCAGGACGGTGCGGTGCGTGTCGTCCGTCGCCGTCCAGAGCAGCTCGCCGACGGCCACCTCGCCGGCGAGGTGCCTGCCGCGCAGGTGCGCC
>NZ_JACBXB010000162.1 GCF_013870575.1 Pseudonocardia pini | reverse complement strand
TGTTCCGCGGTCTTCTCCACGATGTGGAACTCCTTCCCCGAGCTGACCGAGCGGGAGGGCGAGGTGCTGGCGCTGCTGGCCCGGCACCTCACGAACCCGCAGATCGCGGCCAGGCTGGGGATCGGGGACAAGACCGTGCGCAACCACGTCTCGGCGATCTTCGGCAAGCTCGGCGTGGCCGACCGGGCGGGCGCCGCGGAGCTGGTGCGCCTGCGGACCGATCAGGACTGGTCGAGCTCCGGGGCGAGGTAGGTCCGCGCACCGTGCCCGGCCAGCGCGGCGAGCACCGCCACGGTGTCCCCGGAGGCCACGGCCTCGTAGAGGTGGCGGTGCCGGTGGGCGCCCTCCGCGGGCGAGCGCTGCTCGGCCTCACGGCGCATGTTGGCGGCCATGTAGAGCTGGAGCTGCATGATGATCGGCTCGTAGACCCGCAGCAGGTGCCGGTGCCCCGCCAACGCGACGAGGGCGAGGTGGAACTCGCGGTGCGCCTCGGCGCGGTCCAGCGCGGCGTGCTCGTGGTCGTCCGACGCGGCCCGCTCGATCCGCTCCGTCGCCCGCTCGAGCTCGGCGAGCCTCTCCGGGTCCGGCGGCGCGACCAGCGCGGTCTCCACGGCGAACCGCTCGAGGGCGTCCCGCAGCCCGAAGAGCTCCGTCATGTCCTGCGCCGACAGCTCGGCCACCCGGACCCCGCGGCGCGGCAGGTGCTCGACGAGACCCTGCTGCCCGAGCAGCCGCAACGCCTCCCGCAC
This sequence comes from Pseudonocardia pini, assembly GCF_013870575.1. Classification (GTDB taxonomy): domain Bacteria; phylum Actinomycetota; class Actinomycetes; order Mycobacteriales; family Pseudonocardiaceae; genus Pseudonocardia; species Pseudonocardia pini. The sequence goes on along the minus strand of NZ_JACBXB010000162.1, from coordinate 8,132 downwards.
CGGGGCCCTGCTGATGCCGAAACGCCTGGTCAGCTGCTCCTCGACGAGCCGCTCGCCGGGCCCGATGACCCCACGCAGGATGTCCCCGCGGATCCGGTCCAGAGCGAGGTCGACCAGGCTCTGCGCGCCGAGCCCGTCGAGCGGGATCTCAGCGGTCACGGCGGTCTCCTCGGTTCGGGCGGGCCTGGTGCTCGCCCTCCAGCCTCTCAGATCGGCGGGCGTCACGTCCGTCCCACCTGTGAGCGCCGATAGTCGCTATGGCGACCGTCGGCACTCACGACGTCAGGCCACGGACACCCCGATCAGGGTGCCGACGAGGTACGTCGCGGCCGCCGCGATCACGCCGAACATCAACTGCCGCAGCCCGCCGCCCCACCAGCTGCGCACGGTGAACCGGCTCGAGATCGCCCCGGCCACGAAGAGCCCCACCGCCCCGATCCCGAGGCCGAGCAACAGCGAGGAGGACCCGAACAGGAACGACAGCAGCGGGACGATGCCGCCCACGGCGAAGCACAGGAACGACGAGACCGCCGCGACCCACGGCGACGGCTTGTCGTCCAGGCTCACCCCCAGCTCCTGGCTGACGTGCACGCGCAACGCGATCTCCGGGTTCGCGCTGATCTCGTCGGCGACCTGGCGGGCGGTCTGCTCGCTCAGGCCCATGTCGCGGTACTCCTGCACCAGCTCGGCCTTCTCGGCCAGCGGGTGCCGGGCCAGCTCACGGCGTTCGACCGCCGCCTCGGCGTCGACGGCCTCGTTCTGGGTGCCCACCGAGGCGAACTCGCCGAGCGCCATGGAGAACGCGCCCGCGACCAGGCCCGCCATCCCGGTCAGCACGATCACCTCGCGATCGGCCCCGCCGCCGCCGACGCCCGCCAACAGCGCGATGTTCGTGACCAGCCCGTCCATCGCGCCGAAGGTCGCCGCTCGCAGCCAGCCCCCGGAGACGTCCCGGTGCCGGTGGTCGTCGCGGTGCTCGGCCAGCTGCGCGGCGAGCTCGTCCTGGTCGTCGCTCACGGCGCGGAGCGTAAACCGTCGAGTCGCGGACGGGCCCCCGCGCGCCGACACTGACCCCATGGAACCGCTGTGGCTGTTCGCGGACCAGCTCGGCCCGCACGTGCACGCGACCGAGGAGATGCGCGACCGCGAGGTGGTGCTGATCGAGTCCGCGCGCGCCCTGCGGCGCAGACGGTTCCACCGGCAGAAGCTGCACCTGGTGCTGTCCGGGATGCGGCACCTCGCCGCGGAGCTGGGTGACCGCGCCCGGTACGTCCGCGCCGACACCTATCGCGAGGCCCTCGAGCAGGTGGGGGAGCCGGTCGTCGTGCACGAGCCGTCGTCGTTCGCCGCGGCCGAGCTCGTCGAGCGGCTGCGGAAGGACGGCCTCGTCGCCGAGATCCGTCCCACGCCGGTGTTCGCCCTGTCCCGCGCCGAGTTCACCGAGTGGGCGGGTGACCGCGAGAAGTTCCGGATGGAGGACTTCTACCGCGCCCAGCGCGAGCGGTTCGACGTCCTGATGGACGGCTCGGAACCGGTCGGCGGCAAGTGGAACCTCGATGCCGAGAACCGCGAGCCGCCGCCCAGGGGCAAGGCGACGCTCGGCGTCGTCGGGCCGTGGCAGCCGACCGAGGACGAGATCGACGAGGAGGTTCGACGAGACCTCGCCGACGTCCCGTCGGTCGGCTCCGACGGTCCGCGCCGGTTCGCGATCACCCCCGACGAGGCGCAGGAGGCGCTGCGGCACTTCGTCCGGCACCGGCTCGGCGCGTTCGGCCCGTACGAGGACGCGATCCTGGAGCAGGACTGGGCGATGGCCCACTCCCTGCTCTCCGTGCCGCTCAACCACGGGGTGCTCCATCCGCTCGACGCCGTGCACGCGGCCGAGCAGGCCTACCGCGACGGGGACGCGCCCCTGGCCTCGGTGGAGGGCTTCGTCCGGCAGGTCCTCGGGTGGCGGGAGTACGTCTGGCAGCTCTACTGGCGCTTCGGGAAGGGCTACACGCGGCGCAACGCCCTGCGTGCCCACACACCGCTGCCGGAGTGGTGGACCGAGCTCGCGGCGGACTCCGTCACCGCGGCCTGTCTGCGCAGCGCCCTGGAGGGCGTCCGGGACCGCGGCTGGGTCCACCACATCCCGCGACTGATGGTGCTCGGCAACCACGCCCTGCAGCGCGGCTACCGACCCGCCGAGCTCAACGAGTGGTTTCGCACCGCCTTCGTCGACGGCTTCGAGTGGGTCATGCCGCCCAACGTCATCGGGATGAGCCAGCACGCCGACGGCGGCATGATGGCCACCAAGCCCTACTCCTCCGGCGGCGCCTACATCAACCGGATGTCCGACCACTGTGGCGGCTGCGAGTACGACCCGAAGAAGCGGGTGGGCGACGACGCCTGCCCCTTCACCGCGGGCTACTGGCAGTGGGTCCACCGCCATCGGGACCTGCTGGCGGACAACAACCGCACCGCCCGTGCCGTCGCCTCGATGGACCGGCTGTCCGACCTGGACGTCGTCCTGGAGCAGGAGTCCGCCCGCGAACGGTTCTGACCCGGTCGGGGTCGCCGCCGAGGTCCCTCATCCGGTTCTCAGGCGACGGGACTACCGTGCGCGAGGTGACGAGGGGCCGGGTTCTCGACGGGATCGGTACGCTCGCGCGGCTCGGTCTCGCCGCGGTGTGGCTCGTGTCAGGGCTGATCAAGGCCCTGGATCCCGCGCAGACGTACGTCGCCGTGCGGGCGTACGACGTCCTCCCGCGCGAGGCCGTGTCGGTCGTCGCGGGTGTCCTCCCGTGGTTCGAGCTGGCCCTGGGCCTGCTCCTGCTGGTCGGGATCGGGACGCGTGCCGTCGCGGCGCTCTCCGCCGCGCTGCTGCTGGTGTTCATCGCCGGGGTCACCCAGGCGTGGGCGCGTGGGCTCTCGATCGACTGCGGCTGCTTCGGCGGCGGCGGCGCGGTCGAGCCCGGCCAGACGCAGTACGTGCAGGAGATCCTGCGAGACGTCGGCTTCCTGCTGCTCGCCGCCTGGCTGATCGTGCGGCCCCGCACGCTGCTGGCGGCCGAGCGACGGCTCGTCACAGCGGGTTCGGGTTCTGGTTCGGGTAGCGGAGGGTACTGAGGTGGGCGGAGCGGACCGCAACGAGCGGAAGCGGAAGCAGGCGGCCGCACAGGCGCGGCTCAAGGCGGCGGGGATCACCCCGAAGCGCAGCGGTCCGTCCGGGAACACGCTGGTGCTCGCGATCGTGGCGGTCGTCGTGATCGTGGCGATCGTCGTCGGCGTGGTGGTGACGCTCACCAACCGGTCGTCGGAGGCCGCCGGGCCCGCCCCGAACTACCCGGTCGCCAGGGCGGGCGCAGTCATCACCGCAGGCCAGGCCGCCGCCCCGGTCACGGTGGACATCTACGAGGACTACCTCTGCCCGTACTGCGAGCGGCTCGAGACGGCGTACAAGGACCAGCTCACCACCGCGCTCAACGCCGGCCAGATCAAGGTCAACTACCACGCCATCTCGATCCTCGACCGCGCCAGCAGCCCCGCGGGCTACTCGACGCGCGCGGCCAACGCGGCCATCTGTGCCGCGGACGCGGGCATCTTCCCGGCCTACCACGCCCAGCTCTACGCCGAGCAGCCCGCGGAGGGCAGCGCGGGGTTCTCCAACGACGAGCTGACGTCCTTCGGCACCACCCTCGGCGCGGGCGGGGGCTTCGGCCAGTGCGTGGCCGCCCAGGCCAACACCGGCCTGATCGAGACCGCGACGAACACCGCCGCCGCCAACCCCGCCCTGCAGACCAACGGCAGCTTCGGCACCCCCACGGTCGCCATCGGCGGCCAGAAGATCGACGTCAACGACTCGGACTGGCTGCAGAACGCCATCGCGGGCTGAGCCACCCCCTGCGGGACCCCGGTGTTCGGGGCCCCGCGGGGGGTGTTGTAGGGTTTTGTCATCGCAAGGGGCTGTGGCGCAGCTGGTAGCGCACTTGACTGGCAGTCAAGGGGTCAGGGGTTCGAATCCCCTCAGCTCCACCCTTCTGACCAGGCCCGATGAGTCTCCCGACTCTCGGGCCTGTCGTGTTGTGGTGCCACTTGTGGTGCCAACCGAGGCAGTGGCTCGCTGCAGGTCCGCGTGTTCGTCGGGCGGGATCCGGTCACCAAGAAGCGCCACTACCTCCAGAGACCGTGCGGCGCGGCCCGGATGCTGACGCGGAGGCGGAGAAGGTGCTACGACGGCTGTTGGTCCAGGTCGACGAGCAGCTGAACCCACGGACCTCGGCCACCGTCCGCCAAGTCCTGGAGAAGCATTTCCTGCTGCTCGACGTGGAGCGCACGACCAGGGCGACCTACCAGAACCTCGCCCGGACCCATATTCTGCCGCTGATCGGCCCGGTCAAGCTGGCTGCGCTCACGTCCGAGGTCTTCGACTCCTTCTACGCCGAGCTCCGCCGCTGCCGGCTCCACTGCAAGCGCAGGCGGATGATCGAGCACCGGGTCAAGACCGTGCACGACTGCGACCATCGCTGCCGCCAGCACGTGTGCAAGCCGGTTGCACAGTCGACGATCCGTCAGATCCACGTCATCCTCAGCGGCGCGCTGAGAAGGGCGGTCCGATGGAAGTGGTTGTCGCGCAGCCCGATCGAGCATGCGGAGCCGCCGAAGCAGCCGCCGGCCAACCCACAGCCGCCGACCTCGTGCCCTGTCTGGGTCTTCCCATCGGTCACGCTGCTGACTGCCCAGCTCGGGCGACGGAGCGGCGCACGTGAACCCCCGGACGATCACCCGCCGGTACGGACGACTCGTCCAGCGCCTGGGCATCAAGACGACCTTCCACAAGCTGCGTCACTACTCGGCGACCGAGCTCATCGCGGGCGGCGTAGACGTACGTACGGTCGCAGGCCGTCTCGGCCATGGAGGAGACCACGCTGCGCGTCTACGCCGCCTGGGTCTCCGAAGCCGACTGGCGCGCGTCGACCGGCCTACTCGACCGGCTTCCGCATCGCCCAGTCGGCGATCCGGGCGTGGTCGGTCCCGACGAGCTGTTCGCCCAGAACCCGTACGAGCTGACCGCGATGGACCTCCGCGCCCAGATCCTGGACGGCACCATCGCCGCCGGGTCTGCCTTACCGACGACCGCCGAGGTGGCGAAGAGCTACGGCATCGCGATCGGCACAGCGAACCGAGCGCTGGGTCTGCTGCGGGAGTGGGGACTGATCGAGCCGCGGCGCGGGGTGCGTGTACTTCGGGTTTGGTGGTACTCGACCTGGAACAGTGCGAGCCCACTCGGGTCCTTCAACCCGGCCGCGTGGTCGGCCGGAGGCCCGACGGTGAGCTGGGCCTCTTCGACGTCGACGGGTGGTGAGGAGGGGGACTGCTCGACGGACACGGGCACCTCGGGTCGGAGGGAGGGTTCGAAGCCGGAGGTTCCGGCTCCGATCCGGGGATCAGCGCTGCTTCTGGCCGACGGTCTGCTTCGCCCAGGCCATCTCGAGCTTTCCCGTGGGGGTCCGGGGCAGCTTGTCGACCAGCACGATGGTCCGCGGGACCTTGTAGCCCGCGAGTGACTTGCGGACCCAGTCCTGCAGCTCGATCTCGAAGAGCGAGTGTTCCTTCGGTGTCGCCACGATCGCGGCCACCCGCTCGCCCCAGGTCTCGTCCGGCGCGCCGACGACGACGGCGTCGGTCACGTCCGGGTGGGCCAGCAGGACGTTCTCGACCTCCTGGGGGTGGACCTTCTCCCCGCCGGTGTTGATCACGCCGGAGCCACGGCCGAGGAACGTGATCGAGCCGTCGGACTCGAGGTGGGCGAGGTCGCCCGGGATCGCGTAGCGGACACCGTCCACCGTGCGGAAGGTCGTGTCGGTCTTGGCGCTGTCCTTGTAGTAGCCGAGCGGCATGGGGCCGCTGTAGGCGAGCACGCCGGTCTCGGGGTCGCCCGGCTCGAGGATCCGGTCGTCCTTCGTGATGACCTTGGTCGCAGGCACGGGGAAGAACCGGGCGGGGAGGTCGTCGACGGACGTGGTCACCGCGAAGGCGAACGGGCCGCCCTCACTCGAGGCGATCGCGTCGGTGATCGTGATCTGGGCGCGCTCGTGCAGGGCCTGCTTGAGCCGGTCACTCAGGGCCGTACCCGAGCTCAGGACGGCGCGCAGCGAGGACAGATCGTGCGGGCTTCCGGCCCTCTCCGCCCGGATCAGCTCGTCGACGAGCGGTTGGCAGACCGCGTTGCCCGCGACGATGACCGTGCCCGCCCGCTGGGCCGCGGCGAACTCCCAGACGTGGCGGGGGTTGAGCTGCCCGGGCTGCGCGGTGATCGCTCGGCCGCCCACGAGCAGCGCGCCGAGGGTGTTGAAGAAGCCCGTCCCGTGCATGAGCGGTACCACGGGCATGATCGCGGGTGCGGCGTTGTCGTCGTGGGCCTTGACCGCGACCTCGACCGCCTCGTCGAGTGAGCGGGGGAGCCCGGCCAGGCCGAGCGGCCGGAAGATGGGCACCGCCAGGCTGTGGAGCAGGTCCGCGTGCTGCCAGATGACGCCCTTGGGCTTGCCCGTGGTGCCGCCCGTGTACATGAACAGCTGGTCGGAGCCGGGGCGCGGGGTGTTAGGTCGCGGATCGGTCGCCGCCAGGAGCTGCTCGTAGTCGGGCGCCTCGGGACCGGGCTTGTTCTCGGCTGAGTCCCCGACGCGCACCAGCAGCTTCAGGGTGGGGACGTTCGATGCCGCGTGCGCGACGTTGCCCGCCAGTTCCCCGCTGAAGACGAGTGCTGTGGCGTCCGCGTCGTTGAGCAGCGACGAGAGCTCGTCGGCGGTGTAGCGGTAGTTGGCGTTGACCGGGATGGCGCCGATCTTGAACGCCGCGAAGACGGTCTCCAGGTACGGGGCGCCGTTGTAGAGGTAGCAGGCCACCGTGTTGCCGGGGCCGACGCCAGTCGCCTCCAGCGCGGCGGCGAGGCGGGAGGCGCGGTCGTCGAACTCGGCGTAGGTGTAGTCACGCCCGGGCGCGGAGATGGCGACGGCGTGGGGGAGCCGGGCGGCGACGCCCTCGAAGACCGTGCCGAACGAGGCGTCCACGGTTTCAGACCTCCTCGGGCTTGACCGAGTCGTCGAGCCCGAACAGGCGCACCGCGTTGTCCTTGAGGATGAGCGGCCGCACCTCGTCCTTGATGTCGAGCTTGGCGAAGTCGGCCAGCCAGCGGTCGGGGGACAACGCCGGGAAGTCGGAGCCGAACAACACCTTCTTCTTGAGCAGCGAGTTCGCCTGCGCGACGAGCTGCGGCGGGAAGTACTTGGGCGACCAGCCGGACAGGTCGATGTAGACCTGCGGCTTGTGGCCCGCCACGGCCAGCGCCTCGTCCTGCCACGGCACCGACGGGTGGGCGATGATGATCGGCATGTCCGGGAAGTCGACGGCGACGTCGTCGAGGTGCAGCGGGTTCGAGTACTTCAGGCGGATCCCGCCCCCGCCCCGCTGACCGGATCCCACCCCCGTCTGTCCACTGTGGAACAGAGCTGTGAGCCCTGCCTCGGCGATGACCTCGTACAGCGGGTACGCCGCCGTGTCGTTGGGGAAGAAGCCCTGGTCGCTGGGGTGGAACTTGAACCCGCGGACGTGGTGCTCGTCGATCAGGCGCCGCGCGATCCGCACCGCCTCGGCGCCGCGGCCCGGGTCGACGCTGGCGAACGGGATGAGCGTGTCCGCGTACTCGGCCGCCTGCTCGGCGATCTCCTCGTTGGACACCCGGGGCCCCTGTCCGGTGCGGGTCACGGAATCGACGGTGAACACGATCGCGGCCATCGAGCGCTCGCGGTAGTAGTCGGCGAGCTCGGGCACCGTGAGCTCCGGGATCTTCCCGAACGTGCCCGCCAGGGCGTCGGAACCGGAGCCCGAACGCTCCTTCTCGGTGACGGACGCGAGGACGTGGGTGTGCACGTCGATCGCGGTCAGCCGGCTGGCGTCCATGCGGCGCTCCTCGGTGAGTCGTGCGGGTGTGCGCGGGGCACACGCGGTCTGCTGCCACACGCTAGGGAGGTGGTCCGCCGCCGGCCACCGAGCAATGACCGAGCACGGTCGGCCGGTCGGCCGTCGGCTCTCGCGACAGATGACGTAGATCGGGTGGTGGCGGGTGACGTCCGGCAGGACGGTGGGCG
>NZ_JACBXB010000161.1 GCF_013870575.1 Pseudonocardia pini | reverse complement strand
CCACCCCACGCGAAGACCGCTCCGCCCCACCCACCAACCCCCGGTCCACAGAGCCCGAGGTCACGAGAGGCAGGTCCCGGACCCCGGCGGCCGACCCCGCCCAGCCCGAATCCGCCCAGCCCGAATCCGCCCGGCCCGAATCCGCCCGGCCCGAATCCGCCCGGCCCGAATCCGCCCGGCCCGAATCCGCCCAGCCCGACGCGGCCCGACCCGACCGCACCCGAGCGGCAGACGGTGCCTCTGCCACCGAGGTGATCCCCTCGGAGAGCCGCCCCGCCGAGGCCGAGCCGGCCCCGCGGACCGTCGGCGAGCTCGTCGCACTGCGGAAGCGGCAGGCGGAGGAGAAGGCGGCCCGGGAGCGTTGATCCACCCTGGGGGAGTGGAGCGGTCGGCTCGTGGATCGTGCGGGCTGATCGGGACAGGTCACCACCCGGCCGAGCCGGGCGCGTGATCCGGCGGATCGCCCGCACCATGGAGCACAGCCCGCTCTGCGGCCGTCGGCGAGCGCGTCGCGTTGCGGAAGCGAGGGGCATGGCGGGAGGCAGCCGAGGAGACCATGATCCACCCCCTGGAACCGGAGCGGCCGACTGTCGACCGCTCCCCCCAGCGAGGGCGGGTCCTCGCGCTGTGACCGTCGTCGCCGCTTAGGCTGGTGGGGTTCCCCCAGCCGCCCGCCCGAGGAGACAGGTGCCCGCCCCGTCGAGCGCAGACCCCGCCGAGCGGGCGGGTCACCCCACGCGCGCGCGGCTCGTCGTGCTCGCCTCGGGATCGGGCACGCTGCTAGAGGCCCTGCTCGACGCGGGGGCCGAGTTCCCCGCCGCGGTGGTCGCCGTCGGGACCGACCGGCCCGGGGTCGCGGCCCTGGAGCGTGCCGAGCGGGCGCACGCACCGGTGTTCACGGTGTCCCCCAAAGGGTTCGCCGACCGCGCGGAGTGGGACGCCGCGCTGCTCCGCGCGACCCTCGAGCACGCGCCCGACCTGGTCGTCTGTGCCGGCTTCATGCGGATCCTCGGGGCCCGGTTCCTCGACGGGATCGGCTGCCCGATCGTCAACACCCATCCCGCGCTGCTGCCCGCGTTCCCGGGTGCGCACGCGGTCCGCGACGCCCTGGCCCACGGCGTCACGGTCACCGGGACCACCGTCCACCTGGTCGACGCCGGGGTGGACACCGGGCCGATCCTGGCCCAGGAGGCCGTCCCCGTGCTGCCCGGCGACACCGAGGCCGAGCTGCACGAACGCATCAAGGTCGCGGAGCGCCGGCTGCTGGTCAGCACCGTCGCCTCGCTGTGCAACGAAAAGAGAGTCCAGTGAGCGAACGCAGGCCGGTCAAGCGGGCCCTGATCAGCGTCTACGACAAGGCCGGGTTGCTCGACCTCGCCACCGGGCTGCACGCGGCCGGGATCGAGATCGTCTCCACCGGCTCGACCGCGCAGCGCATCGCCGACGCCGGGGTCCCCGTCACCCCGGTCGAGCAGCTGACCGGCTTCCCGGAATGCCTCGACGGGCGGGTCAAGACCCTGCACCCGCGGGTGCACGCGGGCCTGCTCGCGGACACCCGCAAGCCGGAGCACCTGGCGCAGCTGGCGCAGCTGGGCATCGCACCGTTCGACCTGCTCGTCTCGAACCTCTACCCGTTCACCGAGACCGTGGCCTCCGGGGCGACGCCGGACGAGTGCGTCGAGCAGATCGACATCGGCGGCCCCGCGATGGTCCGGGCGTCGGCGAAGAACCACGACAGCCTCGCGGTGATCACCGACCCGACCACCTACCAGTGGGCGCTCGAGCAGATCGGCGCGGGCGGGTTCACCCTGGCGGACCGGCGCAGGCTGGCGGCTGCGGCGTTCCGGCACACTGCGGCCTACGACGTCGCGGTCGCGTCCTGGATGGGATCGGTGCTGGCGCCGGGTGACTCCCCGTTCCCGGAATGGGTCGGCGCCACCTGGACCAGGAAGGCCACCCTGCGCTACGGCGAGAACCCGCACCAGGCCGCGGCGCTCTACACGTCCGGCGCCCCCGGGCTCGCCGGCGCGGAGCAGCTGCACGGCAAGGAGATGTCGTACAACAACTACGTCGACGCCGACGCCGCCTGGCGCGCCGCCCACGACCACGGCGACCAGCCGACCGTCGCGGTGATCAAGCACGCGAACCCGTGCGGCATCGCCGTGGGGGCGGACGTCGCCGAGGCGCACCGCAAGGCCCACGCGACCGACCCGGTCAGCGCCTACGGCGGGGTGATCGCCACCAACCGCGAGGTGTCGGTCGCGATGGCGCAGCAGGTCAAGGACATCTTCACCGAGGTCGTGCTGGCGCCCGGGTTCGCGCCGGAGGCCCTGGAGATCCTGAGGGCGAAGAAGAACATCCGGCTGCTGCGGATGACGGGCGAGGTCGCGCGCGTCGGCGCGGAGCTGCGGCCGATCACCGGGGGCCTGCTGCTGCAGCAGCGCGACGCCGTCGACGCGCCCGGGGACGACCCGTCGTCCTGGAAGCTGGTCACGGGCGAGGCGGCGGACCCCCGGACCCTCGCCGACCTGGCCTTCGCCTGGCGCGCCTGCCGCGCGGTGAAGTCGAACGCGATCCTGCTGGCGGCCGACGGCGCCGCGGTGGGGGTCGGGATGGGGCAGGTCAACCGGGTCGACTCCTGCCGGCTCGCGGTGTCCCGCGCGGGCGAGCGGGCCGCGGGCTCGGTCGCGGCGTCCGACGCCTTCTTCCCCTTCCCCGACGGCCTCCAGGTCCTGATCGACGGCGGCGTCACGGCCGTCGTGCACCCCGGCGGCTCGATCCGGGACGACGAGGTGACCGCCGCGGCCGCCGAGGCGGGCATCACCCTCTACCTCACGGGCACCCGCCACTTCGCCCACTGACCCTGTCGCGCCGACGGCGCTGTCGTGCGGACCTGCCGCGCGACAGCGCCGTTCGCGCGTTGGGTGTCGTTCGGGTGGGGAGTGTCGTTCGGGTGGGGAGGAGGCGGACCAGGGCGAGGGTGGCCGCGACCAGGGTGCAGCCCGCGACCAGCCACCACAGGACGTCGAGCCCCCCGACGGCGAGGGTGCCTGCGGGCGCGGCCATGAACGCGGTGTTCCCGACCTTCCCGTACATCGGGCGCCGTCGTCCTCAGAGCGCAGCGGGGCTGAGGTGGTGCCAGCGGGCGTCTCGGCCCTGCAGCATCGCGCCCGCCGCGGCGAGGAACACGGCCTGCTGCACCAGGTCGTACCCGAACTCGAGCACGATCGGCGCCGCCAGCACCATCCCGCGGGCGCCCCGACGGCGGACGGTCCAGATCCGCTCGACGACGAACACCGCCGTCACCACCAGCCAGACCCCGCGCGGCGGCCTTGCCCACGATGCCGCCCACGATCACGTCGCGCTCCTCCCGAGGTCGATCGACGCTCACTCTATCCGCGCAGGTCAGTGTTGCCGCATCGCGATGTCTTGATGTCTGCATGTGCGGGGTCCCGGCCCGGTCGGGGCCTCTGTCGGTAGCATGGCGGGGATCTGGCAGGCGGCACTCTGGCCCCTGCGCGTCCGGTGGTGACCAGCGGGCGCCACGCGCGAGTTCAGGAGGGACGGGGCAGCCGATGAGTGGCCACTCCAAATGGGCGACGACCAAGCACAAGAAGGCCGTCATCGACGCCCGACGCGGCAAGATGTTCGCCAAGCTCATCAAGAACATCGAGGTCGCGGCCCGGACCGGCGGCGGCGACCCCGACGGCAACCCCACGCTCTACGACGCCATCCAGAAGGCCAAGAAGAGCTCGGTGCCCAACGACAACATCGACCGCGCGGTCAAGCGCGGCTCCGGTGCCGACGGCGGCGGCGCCAACTACGAGACGATCACCTACGAGGGCTACGGCCCCAACGGCGTCGCGCTGCTCATCGAGTGCCTCTCGGACAACCGCAACCGCGCGGCCACCGAGGTGCGCACCGCGATGACCCGCAACGGCGGCGCCATGGCCGACCCGGGTTCCGTCGCGTACCTGTTCACGCGCAAGGGCGTGGTCGTGCTGCCCAAGGCGGGCCTCTCGGAGGACGACGTGCTCCTCGCGGTGCTCGACGCGGGGGCCGAGGAGGTCAACGACCTCGGCGACAGCTTCGAGGTCGTCTCCGAGGCCACCGACCTGATCGCCGTGCGCACCGCGCTGCAGGAGGCCGGGATCGACTACGACTCGGCCGACCCGACATTCCTCCCCTCGATGCAGATCGAGCTCGACGTGGAGGGCGCCAAGAAGGTCTTCAAGCTGATCGAGGCGCTCGAGGACAGCGACGAGGTCCAGAACGTGTACTCCAACTTCGACGTGTCCGACGAGGTCATGGCCGAGGTCGGCTAGTGCTCACCCGATAGCACCGGGGTCCGGGCGGGGGAGCGGCTTCCCCCGCCCGGAACTGTCGGTGGGCGGTCCTAGACTCACGAGCCGTGAGCGCACCGACGAAGAACGCGACCGACACCAAGCGCCTGCTGCTGCTGGACGGGCACTCGCTGGCGTACCGGGCCTTCTTCGCCCTGCCCGCGGAGAACTTCCGCACGGGCACCGGCCAGACCACGAACGCGGTCTACGGCTTCACGTCGATGCTCATCAACCAGCTGCGGGACGAGCAGCCCACGCACCTCGCCGTGGCGTTCGACGTCTCGCGCAAGACCTTCCGGTCGGAGCGGTACGCGGACTACAAGGCGAACCGAACGACGACTCCTGACGATTTCCGAGGCCAGGTGGACCTCATCAAGGAGGTCCTCAAGGCGCTGAACATCCCGGTGTTCGCGGTCGAGGGCTTCGAGGCGGACGACGTCATCGCCACCCTCGCCACGCAGGCCGAGACCGCGGGCTTCGACGTGCTGATCACCACCGGCGACCGGGACGCGTTCCAGCTGGTCACCGACCACGTCACGGTGCTCTATCCCAAGCGCGGGGTGTCGGACCTCGGCCGGATCGACCCCGCGGAGGTCGACAAGCGGTACGGGCTCACCCCCACCCAGTACCCGGACTTCGCGGCGCTGCGCGGGGACCCCAGCGACAACCTGCCGAACATCCCCGGGGTCGGGGAGAAGACGGCGGCGAAGTGGGTCCGCGAGTTCGGCTCGCTCGGCGAGCTGACCGACCGGGTGGACGAGGTCAAGGGCAAGGCGGGGGACGCGCTGCGTGCCCACCTGGCGAGCGTGTTGATGAACCGCCAGCTCACCGAGCTGGTGAAGGACGTCCCGCTGGACTCGGTGCCCGCGGAGCTGGAGGTCCGGCCGTGGGACCGGGACGCGGTGCACCGGCTGTTCGACGAGCTGGAGTTCCGGGTGCTGCGCGAGCGGCTGTTCGCCACGCTGCAGAGCGCCGAGCCGGAGGCCGAGTCGGGGTTCGACGTCCAGGGCGGGATCATCGCGCCCGGCGCGCTCGGGGCGTGGCTCGCGGAGCACGCGCGGGACGGGCGCCGCGTCGGCGTGGCGTTCTCGGGCGTCGCGGGCGGGATCACCGAGCGGGACTTCGTCGGGATCGCGCTGGCCGCGGGTGAGCCGACCGTGGAGGCGTGGGCCTCCGGTGCCGCGGCCGGGGTGCCGGTGGCCGGGTACGTGGACGTCCGGCTCCTCGAGCCGGAGGACGAGGCGGCGCTGGGGGAGTGGCTCGCCGACCCGGCCGTGCCGAAGGCGTCGCACGACGTCAAGGCGGTGCTGCACGCCCTGCGCTCGCGCGGGTGGACCCTGCGTGGCCTGACCAGCGACACCGCCCTCGCGGCCTACCTGGCCCGGCCCGGCCAGCGCTCGTTCGACCTCGCCGACCTCGCGCTGCGCTACCTCCGGCGCGAGCTGGCGATGGACGGCGCCGAGGGGGACGGGCAGCTGTCGCTGCTGGGCGGCGAGGAGGAGGCGGACACGCAGCACGCCGAGACCGAGATGGTCAACGCGTCCGCGGTCGCCGAGCTGGCCGAGGCGCTGGGCGCCGAGCTGGCCGAGAAGGAGCAGACCCGCTTGCTGCTGGAGCTGGAGCAGCCGCTGGCGTTCGTGCTGGCGGACCTCGAGGCGGCGGGCATCGCCGTGGACCAGGTGCACCTGGGGTCGTTGGAGGCCGAGTTCGCCGGGCAGGTCCGGGAGGCGGCGCACGCGGCCTACGAGGTGATCGGCAAGGAGATCAACCTCGGCTCGCCCAAGCAGCTGCAGGTCGTGCTGTTCGACGAGCTGAACATGCCGAAGACCAAGCGCACCAAGACCGGCTACACCACCGACGCGGACGCGCTGCAGAGCCTGTTCGAGCAGACCGAGCACCCGTTCCTGCAGCACCTGCTGATCCACCGGGACGCCACCCGGCTCAAGATCACCGTCGACGGGCTGCTCAAGTCCGTCGCGGCCGACGGGCGCATCCACACCACGTACTCGCAGACGATCGCGGCGACCGGGCGGCTGTCGTCGACCGACCCGAACCTGCAGAACGTGCCGATCCGCACGGCCGCGGGGCGGCGGATCCGCGAGGCTTTCGTCGTCGGCCCCGGGTACGCGGAGCTGATGACCGCGGACTACAGCCAGATCGAGATGCGGATCATGGCGCACCTGTCCGAGGACGCGGCCCTGATCGAGGCGTTCAACTCGAAGCGGGACTTCCACTCGGAGACCGCGGCGAAGGTGTTCGGCGTGGCGGCCGAGGAGGTCACCCCCGCCCAGCGCGCCAAGATCAAGGCGATGAACTACGGGCTCGCGTACGGGCTGTCGGCGTTCGGCCTGTCCGGGCAGCTGCGCATCTCCACGGAGGAGGCCAAGGGCCTCATGGACGACTACTTCGAGACCTTCGGCGGGGTGCGGGACTACCTGCGCTCGATCGTCGACGTGGCGCGCAAGGAGGGCTTCACGGCCACGATGCTGGGTCGCCGCCGGTACCTGCCGGACCTGACCAGCGACAACCGCCAGCGCCGCGAGATGGCCGAGCGGATGGCGTTGAACGCCCCGATCCAGGGCAGCGCGGCGGACATCATCAAGGTCGCGATGATCGAGGTCCACAAGGCGCTGACCCGGGAGAACCTCCGCAGCCGGGTGCTCCTGCAGGTGCACGACGAGCTCGTCCTGGAGGTCGCGGAGGGCGAGCGTCTCGCGGTGGAGACCCTGGTCCGCCGGGAGATGGCGGCGGCCGAGGACCTGTCGGTGCCCCTGGAGGTGTCGGTGGGCTACGGCCGGAGCTGGGACGACGCGGCGCATTGACCGGTTGTCCGGCCGGGCATGATCGGCCGAGTGCTGCTCGGACCCACTGATCCACTGCCCTCCTCCGCTCGTCGCCTCCTCGTCCTCGGCTGCTCCGGCTCGGGCAAGACCACCCTCGCCCGCGAGCTCGCCGGGCGCACCGGGATCCCGTACACCGACCTCGACGGTCTGTTCCACGGGCCCGACTGGGTTGAGCGGCCCGAGTTCGAGGCGGACGTCCGGGCGCTGGCGGCGGGCTCCGCGTGGATCACGGAGTTCGGCTACGGGAAGGCCCGGCCGCACCTGCTGCCGCGCGGTGAGGTCCTGATCTGGCTCGATCCGCCGCGGTGGCGGGTGATGGCCCAGATCGTGCCGCGGACGCTGCGCAGGCGACTCGGCCGGATCCCGCTCTGGAACGGCAACGTCGAGCCGCCCTTCCACACCTTCCTCACCGATCCCGACCACATCGTCCGGTGGGCGTGGAAGACCTATCCGAAGTCCGCCGCGCGCGTCCGGCGGGTCCTGGCCGTGCGCCCCGAGCTCCCGGTGGTGCGCCTGGGCTCGCGTGCCGAGATCGCGGCGTGGCTGTCCGGCCCCGCCGCCGCTCTCGGCTGATCCCTACGGCACCAGGACGCCGCGGCCGTGCATCCGGCCCTGCTCGAGGTCGGCGACGGCCTCGGCGAAGGCGGCCAGCGGGTAGCGCCGGGTCCGGAGCACCACCCGTCCCGAGGCGGCGAGCGCCACGAGCTCACGCAGGTCGTCGTAGGTCCCCACGGCGTTGCCGACCACACTGATCTCCGGCAGCACGAGCGCGAAGGTCGACACCCGCAGCTCACCGCCGTAGCCGACCACGAAGTACGTCCCGCGGGGCCGGACCATGGAGAGCGCGGTGGCGACGGCGTCGCCCTCGCCCACGAAGTCGACGACGGCGTGGGCGCCCGCGCCGTCGGTGAGGTCGCGGACGGCGTCGGGGGCGCCCTCGGCGGGCAGGGTGTGGTGGGCCCCGGTCTCGGTGGCCAGGTCCCGGGCGGCCGGGTCGGGATCGACGGCGACGACCGTCGCCGCGGTGAGGGCTCGCAGGCACTGGATCCCGATGTGTCCGAGCCCGCCGACACCCTGGACGACGACGGTGGTGCCCGGCCCGAGCAGCGGCGCGGCCTTGCGGGCCACGTGCATCGCGGAGAGGCCCGCGTCGGCGTGCGGCGCGAGGTCCACGGGATCGAGCCCGGCGGGGATCCGGAGGACGCCGCGATCGGAGGTCAGGAGGAGGTCGGCGAAGCCGCCCGCGCGGTTCACGCCGGTGAAGGAGAGCCCGGCGGAGCACTGCATGTCGTGGCCGACCCGGCAGGCCGCGCAGGTGCCGCAGCTCTGCTGGGGATGGCAGATCACGACGTCGCCGACCGCCACCGCCCCCACCGCCGACCCGACCGCCTCCACCACGCCCGTGTTCTCGTGGCCGAGGGTCAGGGGGAGGTCGACGGGGACGGCGGGGGCGAACCAGCCGTCCCGGATGTGCAGGTCGGTGCGGCAGAGTCCGGCGCCTGCGACCCGCAGGAGGACGTCGTGCGGGCCGCGGACCTCGGGTTCCGCGACCTCGTCGAGCTGCGGTGCCTCGTCGTAGGAGTGCAGGCGGACAGCACGCATGGGGACCCCCTCGTCAAGAGTGACCAGAGTCACAGTGAAGGGGTCGTCAGGGCAGTACGCAGTTCCGCGTACGCGGGCGCCACGGTGAGGTCCGCCGGCCCGAGGCGGAGGACGCCGTCGGACAGCGGCGCGCAGCGCACG